>NZ_JBITXP010000022.1:0-125377 GCF_044544765.1 Streptomyces sp. NPDC053513 | reverse complement strand
AGGCAGAGCAGGGCCTGGGTGTGGTGCTTGCCCTGGGCGATCTTCTTGTCGTAGTAGGCCCGGGATGCCGGGTCACCCAGGGCTGCGAACGCGGAAAGGAAGAAAGCCCGTTTGAGCTGCTTGTTTCCTCTCCTGGACGGTTGTTCGCCGCGGATCGAGGACCCTGAACTGCGGGTCGCGGGTGCGAGTCCGGCGTAGGCGGCGAGGTGGCCGGCGGTCGGGAAGGTGCTGCCGTCGCCGACCTCGATCAGGATGCGGGCTCCAGTCCTGACGCCGATTCCCGGCATGGACGTCAGGACCTTGGAAAGAGGGTGGTCCTCCAGCAGTTCCTCGATCCGCCCGGCCAGCAGCTTGCGCTGGTCAAGGACGGCGGTCAGGGAACCGGCCAGGCTCGGGACGATCAGCGCGGCCGCCTCGGTCCCCGGAACGGTGACGGTCTGTTCGTCCAGAGCGGTGAAGATGTCTTCGACCAGCCGTTCGGCCATCCTCGGTGCCTTCGGCCGCAGCAGCGTGACCAGCCGTCGCCGCCCGGCTTTGCGGATCTGGGCCGGAGAACCGAACCGCTCCAGCAGGGTGAGGACCGCCGGGTGCTGCAGCCGCGGCCCCAGCACCCGTTCCAGCGACGGATGGATCTGGGTCAGCAGGCCGTGGAGCCGGTTCGCGACCCTGGTGGCTTCGCCGGCCAGGTCGTCGTCGAAGCCCACGATCATTTCCAGCTCGGCGATGGTCTCGTCCTCGCCGTCGATGGCCCGCAGCGTGTGCGGCATCGCGCGGGCGGCGTCGGCGATGATGAACGCGTCCTTCGCGTCCGTTTTGGCCTCGCCCGGGTAGAGGTCGGCGATCCGTCGCATCGTCAGTCCTGGCAGATAGGCGACCGGGCAACCCATGTCCCGTGCGACCGCCAGCGGCAGGGCACCGATTGAAGCCGGCTGGTCGACCACGACCAGCACTGTTCCGTGCTTGGCCTGGAGTTTTGCGAAGATTTCGCGGAGCTTGGGTTCGGTGTTGGGTAACCGCTTGTCGAAGGCTTTCTTTCCGGCCGGTGTGACGGCGGTGGCGTGGTGTTCGCCCTTGCCGACGTCCAGGCCGAGGAAGACGTCGATGTCGCCGGTGTCGATCACGTGCAGGCCCCTCCATCACGCTTTCGTCCGGCCTTGCCTGGGCACCGAGCTGCCACATCCACGTTACGGAGAGCTCTTCCGGCCTGGGTGAAGCCGGTGCTCAAGCCCCTCATCAGTGGTCCGTCGATGCCTCCGGGGCCGGTGACACCACCCCCCGGATCATCAACAACAGGAGGGGGAAGTCATGCCGGACCCGAAGGCCGGTAGCCCCATTGCGGAGCCACGAAGAAGGTAACGGGGGGGCGTGATCACCGGCAGGTGATCGACGCGATCGCGTTCAAGTACCGCCTCGCCTCCGACAGTCGCTGCCGCCCTCTCGCCTTCGTCATCGCGCCCCGCCAGCCAGGCGGATGCGCCCGCGTCAAGCTCGAGCAATGGCCCGGTCCGGCCCCTCGATACGACAAGACCCATCACGTATTACGAGTGGACTTCCAGCCCGAACGGCTGTCGCAGCCACGCGGCGAGAGTCGCATAGTCACCATCGGTGAGACCAAGGCGAGCATCAACTCTGTGGACCAGGGCGGGTCCCTCATGGTGGGCGGCGACCCAGGACCGATCTGTCTCGGTGACCTCGTCGTCGACCCATACGAACGGCCTTCCCGCCGCCCAGTCGACAAGGGCACGGGTCTTCCAGTGCAGCCCGGCGCGTTCGTCCTGCTCGTCGATGCCTGATGGTTCTGGCCAGACAACGACGGCAAGCCGCTGGAGACCGAGCAACGGAGCGATGCATTCGTTCGCTTCGTCCATCCACGTCGTGGCCCAGACCACCTCACAAGGAAGCGCGTTCAGTCTGGCTCCGTGCTGAGGATCGACCCTGGCCAGGAGCGGATTCGTGTCAGCCGCACGCAGATCGGTACTGAGCGCATAGGTCGGGTACTCCTGCGGCTCCGCTCCGAACGGGATAAGCGGTCCGTCGACATCGAGGAACAGCAGAGGGAGCCGTACAGAACCAGTCACAGCAGCACACGATAGCGAGGATCCCACCGTCGGCCGCTCGAAGAGAGGGCTGTCGAGTCGGCCGGGTCGGCGCCTCGACGGACCGAACACGGTCGCTCCGCAGGGGCGCCAGGGCGGGAGGGACTTCGGGCACTGGCCGGCGGGACGGAGGCCTGGAGGGTTCAGGGGGCGAGGGGGGCCTGCCGCTGAGCCTTCGGTGCATTTGGGAGGCCATGGCAGTCCGCGACGTCGGGCTGTGGCCCTGTCCGCCGGTGACACGACGCCACCGGTAGCGGCCTGGTCGGCGAGTGTGACGACCCCGTACGAACCGTGGCTCCGCATCCGGACGCGGTGCGGGTGGAACGGGTGGGCCGACGGGCGGCGTGGCCGGATCGCCGTCCGTACCCGGGAGTCGACGGTGGTACCCGCATACGGGTCTTTGCCGCCGACACCAGCCGGCCCGGACGTCGCGTCGCTTCTTCGATCCGCCCGACGGGGAGCAGACCGTCGAGGACGTCGACGACGAACCGGGACGCGGGGCATCGCTTCGCACTCGTCTCGTGAGGCGTCGTCCAGCACCGTGTGCGCATCAGGTGACGGATGCTCGGCGATGGCTGGGCCCGTCGGTCAGCCGATGCCTTCGACGATGCGGAAGTCGCGCTCGAAGCCGTCGGGGAGGGCCACCAACGCCTTCTGGTAGGCCTCGCTCTCGTATGCCGCGACCGCCTGTTCAAAGCTGTCGAACTCGATCAGAACGACGCGTTGCGTGATTCCGGCCTCGTGGGCGACGACTCGACCGTCACTGGACAGGAGGCGCCCGCCCGCCGCCTGGACAGCCGGACCCGCCAGCTTGATGTAGGCAGTCAGCCTCTCAGGGTCGGGAATGGCGGGGTAGACACTGACCCAGTAGCCCTTGGCCATGAAAAACCTCCTGTGTTCGGCCGGACACGTCCGACTTCGAATGGACACTCGGATTGCTCGATCCCGGCGACGGATCACCGGGCAGGCGACGGGGGAACGTGCCGGAGACGGAAGCGAAGACCTCCCAGGCCGACGATGTCGGCCATGGCGGCCGTTCCAGCCCGCTCGCGCCTGAGGAGACACAGCCTCATCCGAACCTCGCCGGGTGTCTGCCACCCGCTGGTGCCGTCGGTGGCAACAGCAACTGAGGTCGAAGGCCGGCGCGCTGTGGGTGATGGCGCCGGCGGACATCGCGTCGACTCCGGTCTCCGCGACGATCCTCGCCGTGTCCGGCGTGATGGATCCGGACGCCTCGAGCCGGGCCCTTCCGGCCCGCGCAGCGTCACGATGTACCGCATGTCTTCGATGGACGTGTTGTCCAGCGTGATCCACTCGACTCCCGCGCGGAGCGCCTCCATGGCCTGGGTTGTCGACTCGACCTTCACCTCGACGGCGATGCCCCACGTGTTGCACGCCTGCACTGCCGCGATCGCGGCAGTGCAGGCTGCCCCTCGCGGCGATGTGGTTCCCCTTGAGCAGGACCATCGCCGCGGGGGCGAGCCGGTGGTTGCTCCCCCCGGCCGCCGGTGCCCTGTGCCCGCTGCGTGGCTTGGACGTGTCGGAGCTGGACGAAGACAAGGACGAAGACGAAGACGACGACGGGCAGGAGTGAGCATCGGGAGCCGATCGGATCAATCCGTGACGGGCAGGCACTCGGCGAGCAGGGCGACGACGTCACGCCAGACCCGCTGTGCGTGCCGTGGGTGGTGGCCGACGCCGGAGGGCGTGGTGTGGTCGACCGGCGGGTGGTGGAAGGCGTGAAGGGCTCCTCCGTAGACCACGAGGCGCCAGTCGACGCCCGCGGTCTGCATCTCTGCGGTGAACGCGTCCCGTTGCGCGGGCGGCATGATCGGGTCTTCCGATCCGACCCCGACCCACACCGGGCAGCGAATGCGTGCCGCCTCGCCCGGTCGGCCCGTGGTCAGTGCGTTGACCGTCCCGATCGCGCGCAGGTCGACGCCATCGCGACCGAGTTCCAGTGCGACTGCGCCCCCGGTGCCGTATCCGACGGCGGCGATCCGGTCGGCGTCGGCCCGTGGTTCGGCACGCAACACGTCGAGCGCGGCATGACCGATTCCTCGCATCCGGTCGGGGTCGGCGAGCAGCGGAAGGCAACGGGCCAACATTTCCTCCGGGTCCTCCAAATAGCGTCCGCCGTGGAGGTCGAAGGCCAGCGCCACGTACCCCAGTTCGGCCAGAGCCTCGGCCCGACGGCGTTCGACGTCGCTGAGTCCCATCCCCTCGGGTCCGATCAGGACCGCGGGCCGGCGTTCGGCACCGGCCGGGAGCGCGAGGTATCCGATCATCGTCAGGTCGTCGGCCGGGTATTCGACCGTACGGGTTGTGATCGTCGTCATGCGACTGAACGGTATTGACCGTTGCGCCCGCTCGGGGTGGTGTTCACCGATGGCAGACAGCGGTCTGTCCGACTGCATCGCCGCCGTGACCAAGGGCGGTGAAGGCGGAGGCCGCCCCGCCGTGGCGGCGGGCCGGGGAACCGCCCGGCAGCAGCGCGCCGCATGTGTCCGCGTACAGCGCGAAGTCGTCCACGCCCAGCGCCCGCGGTGTCGGCGCGGAAGGGAGCGGCATCCGCATCAGAGGGAACAGCACGCTCTTCGCACTCGTCGACCGGGCCGTTGTCGGCGATGGAGTGTCACCGGAGGACCGGAGCACAGCCCGACGCCCCGGAAATCTTGCCGGGGCCACGTTCACCTGTACGCCGACAGCTTCACCTTCACCCCGGCGGGGACCCGCCTGCCGGCGTGCGAACTCACATGAGGGCGCGGAGGAACCAAGTTGCAGGGCGGTCGGGAGCCGCGGTGGAATCGGGCGGGGCTGTGTACCTGCGGCCCAGGCGGGGAGGGGGGCGTTCATGGACGGGACGACAGCGCTGGACAGCGTGCTGCGGCAGGCGCACCTGGCGGGCCGCGATGCTCGCGGGGCTGGAGGGGCTCGCCGACCGGATCCCCGACCTCTCCCGCACCGGCGTCAGGCCTCCCCCGGATTGCTTGCGGAACTCACGGACCGACTGCAGCCGACGTTCCCCGACCCGACGGAGCGGGTACTGGCCCTGCGCGCCCGACTGCTGGCGCACGCCCCGCAGCTCCGGGGACCCCGACAAGCAGCGCCGCGCGGAACGATGGCCGGCATCCCCGCGGAAGCGAGGGGGAGTGAGTGAGCATGCCGCCTTTCAACTGTTCCTCCCGTGAACCGGGCTGCCCGAGGGAAGAGGAATGAGTCGCATCACCGAACTGTGGGCCGCTGGAGATGTGCCGGCCCGGGACGGGTTGTACCGGGCGGACGGTTCGGCACGTGAGGTGGGAATCGACTCCGCCGCGCTGTCGCGGTTCGGCCTGGGAGCGCCGCTCGATCTGGAGGAGCTGCTGCGTGGCGATCCCGAAGGAGTGACCACGTACGACATTCACCCTGACTGCTTTGCCGAGCTGCCGGACGACTCCGGCTCCGGCTCCGGCCCCGACTCCGGCCCCGGCCTCGGACCCGGCTTCGTGTGCGGGGGCGATGGCGCCCACGGCTCTGAGGGCTTCTTCGCGCGGCTCGACGCCGACAGGAATCTCGTGTGGGTGGTGTCGATGGGCGACTCGAACCCGTTCGAGAAGGTGGAGGTCCACGGAACGACCGCCCGGTTCTTCAACAACCTCGGCAACTCGATCGAGATCGATCTGACGGATCACGACTTCCGGCACTGACCGGACACGGCCCGGGAGCGGCAAAGGGCATCACCGGCAGATACGGCCGGAGCGCGTCCGGCAGATACGGCCGGAGCGCGCCAGGGGCTGGTCCGAAAAGGCCGGCCAGGGCTGGTCTTCGTGTTCGCGCGGCCGGTCAGGAAGAGACGTTCCGGCGTTCCGTCCCGGCCCGCTCGGTGGCTGCGAGGACCGCTTCCACCGCCGTGTCGTAGATCGCCTTCTGAGTCACCCGGGTCAGTTCGTCGATGTGGCTCCGGGTGACGGGGTGCGCGGCCTCGGGCAGTCGGGCGTAGATCCGGGTCCAGGTCGTCTCGTCCTTCTCCCGCACGTCGGGGTCGAGCGAGTTGAGCGCGGCGCTGTGCGCACACAGGCCGAGGGCGGTGTCCACGTACGTCCGGTAGTGGAGGACGGCCTGGTCCGGGGCCAGCCCCGAGCGGGCGAAGGCCGAGAGGATCAGTTCCACCATGCGCTGCTCCGCAGGTCCGCCGGTGGTGCGGGCGAAGGTGAGGATCGTGACGGCCGGGTGGCGGGTCTGCACCTGCCAGGTGCCCTCGGCGATCCGGCGCAGGGTGTCCTGCCAGGGTTCGTCCTCCGCCACCTCGCCCAGCTCGTCCAGAATCATGGCGATCGTCCGCTCCGCCATGGCGAGCAGCAGTTCGTCCTTGTCGCGGAACAGCCGGTAGAGGCCGGCGGCGTCGACGTCGAGTTCCTGGCCGAGGCGTCGCATCGAGAGGCCGGCGACCCCTTCCCGCTCGGCCAGCGAGAAGGCGGCCTCGACAGCCGCCTCCCGGCGCACGTCCCTGCGCTCCCGGCGGCCGGGCCGTGCAGCCGTGCTCGCCGCGCTCGCCACCGTCTTCTTCGCCATGGGGTCCCCTCGATACGGATCGTCCCGGCGACCTTATCAACGGGGCCCCCAAGAAATGACAACACCGTTGACAACGGTGTTGTGCATCGGGTTCCCTCTGTCGCACCACGCCGCTCCCCGGCCCCCACCGTGGCGCCCCTCCCTCTCCCTCCCGTCAGGAGCCCCATGAGCCGGCACCTCCGCCTCGCCCTCGTACAAGCGCCAGCCGAGTCCTTCGAGCAGTTCGCCGACGGCCTGCGACTGCGCATGAAGTCGCCCAACCGGGCGGAGCTCGTCGTCTACCCCGAGCTGCACCTCTGCTCCCGGGGAGCCGAGGCGATGACCCTGGAGGAGTACTACGACACGTACGCCGAGCCCCTCGACGGCCCGCGCGGCGCGGCGCTCGGCGCGCTCGCCCGCGAACTCGGCGTCTGGCTGATCCCCGGGACCGTGCTGGAGCGCGCCGAGGACGGAAAGGTCCACAACACCGCCGTCGTCTACGGCCCGGACGGCGAACTCGTCGCCCACTACCGGAAGATCTTCACCTGGCGGCCCTACGAGCCCATGTGCGTCGGCCGCGAGTTCGTCGTCTTCGACCTGCCCGGGACCGCCCGGATAGGCCTCTCCGTCTGCTACGACGCCTGGTACCCCGAGGTCACCCGCCACCTCGCCTGGATGGGCGCCGAGCTCGTCGTCAACCTAGTCCAGACCTCCACCTCCGGCCGCGCCCAGGAGATCCCGGTCAACACGGCGAACGCCATCGTGAACCAGATCTGGGTCGCCAGTGTCAACGGCGCCTCTCCCACCGCGCAGGGCCGGAGCCTGCTCGTCGACCCCGAGGGGCACGTCCAGGTGGCCGCCGTCGGCACGGAGGACACCACTCTGCTCGCCGTCGTCGACCTCGACCGGGTCGCGGCGGCGCGGAAGCACGGCACGGGCGGCGACTCCTGGCCGTGGGACCACTTCGCGCCCGACGACACCCCTCTGGAGCTGCCCCTGTACGGCGGCCGCATCGACCCCGTGACCTGGCGGCCCGCGGTCTCCCCGTGGACACCGGAGGCCCTGCGCCCCGCGGTACCCGCACCGGTACCGACCGCCCCGTGCCCCGCCGCCGGAGCCGCCGGAGAGGAGACCGCCCGATGAGCGACACCCCGGACGCACGTGCCACCCCGGACGCACGCACCGCCCCGGAAGCGCGCACCGCCCCCGCCGGCACGACGGCCGGCTCGCCGACCCACCTCAGCGGGAACCTCTCCCTCGCCTCCGTGGTGACTTTCGGGCTCGCCTACATGGCCCCCAGCCTGGTGATGGTGATCTTCGGCGTGATCGCCGCCGCCAGCGCGGGCACCGCGCCGACCGCGTTCCTCGTGGCCACCTCGGCGATGTTCCTGACGGCGCTGAGCTACGCACGGATGGCCGGCCACTTCCCCGACGCCGGCAGCGCGTACTCGTACACCCGACGACTGCTCGGCGCCCCGGCCGGCTTCCTGATCGGCTGGGCCGTCCTCCTCGACTACCTCTTCCTGCCGATGGTCGCCTGGCTCGTCCAGTCGCTCTACCTCCACGCGCAGTTCCCGGTCGTTCCGGTCTGGGCCTGGATGCTGCTCAACGCGGGCCTCACGACCCTCGTCAACGTCGTCGGACTCGCCCTCACCGACCGCGTCAACAAGGTGCTCACGGGCCTCGCCGTCTTCCTGGTGCTGCTCTTCGTCGCCTACTGCCTGGTCCACCTCGCCGGGCACCCGCCCCTCTCGTACACCGCGCCGCTGTGGAACGCGGACAGCGGGCTCGCCGGGATCCCGTCGGCGGCCGCCGTCGCCGCGTACTCCTACCTCGGGTTCGACGCCGTGACCACGCTCTCCGAGGAGGCGAGGGATCCGCGCCGGACCATCCCGCGCGCCGTGGTCCTGGTCATCGCGATCGGCGGCCTGCTCTTCGCCGCGGTGGCGTACGTGATGCAACTGGTCCACCCCGGAGGCGTCTTCGACGACCCGCAGATCGTGTCGTACACGATGTCGATCGAGGTCGGAGGGCAGACCTTCGCCGACTGGACCAACATGGCGGCGATCGTCGGCGGCTTCGCCTCGGGGCTCGCCGTCCAACTCAGCTCAAGCCGCCTGCTGTTCATCATGGGCCGCGACGGGGTACTGCCGAAGCGCGTCTTCGGAGCGCTGAACTCCCGCACCGGCACCCCCGTCCTGTGCCTGGCCCTCACCGGCGCCGTCGGCCTGGTCGGCCTGGACGTCTCCCTGGAGACGGCGACGTCGTTCATCAACTTCGGCGCCTTCCTCGGCTTCACGGCCGTCAACGCCTGCGTCGTCGTCCACTGGGCCCGTACCTGCTCCGCCGACCCCGATGCCCACCGCCCCGGGAGGCTGCTGGGCCACGTCGCCGTGCCCGTGCTCGGTGCCTGCGTGACCGTGTACCTGATGGCGATGCTCAGCCCGGTCGCCCTCACCATCGGCTGCTGCTGGCTCGCCGCCGGCTTCGGCTACCTGCTGCTGCTCACCCGCGGCTTCCGCCGCCCGACACCCTCGCTCACGACGGACCCGGCCTGAGCCCCAGCCCATCACGGACCCGCCTGAGGCCCCGTTCGCCACGGCCCGACCCGGGCCTCCGCCGGTACGGATCGTCGGCGCGGCGGGACGCCCCCTGCCGCGCACGACGGTTCAGGCGGAGGTGCCCCGACTGAACCAGCCGCTGAACCCACCCGCCCCCGGGGAACGGTCCGCGGCCCTCGCCACCACCCGCTCCGCCTCCGCCCGCCAACTCGACGCGCAGGCACGGGGCGGCGGCAGGAACACGCCGCGCTCCGGCGCCTCGGCGGCCGCTCCGAAGAAGTCACCGCCCTTGCGCCTGACGTTGTCCGTTCCCCACGAGCGGCCCGGGCGGCCCTGCCGAGGGACCTTCTCGAGGTGCGGGATGTGCTTGGCGCAATGGATGTACGCCTCCTGGACGGTGACCTCCACCCAGACCAGGGCGCGCCGGCCGGGCACCGGGTCGACCGCGAGCCCGGAGTGGGCGTCGCGCATCTCCTCGTCGCTCGCCACCCTGGCCCGGCCGTTGACGTGGAGCCCGACGCGGTCGCGGAAGAAGTCGACCATGAGCAGGCCGACATGCGGGTTCTCCTCGATGTTGCCCAGGCTGGCGTGGACGCCGTTGCCCCGGTACTCGGGGTAGGCGAGCGTCCCGTCGTCCAGGACGTGGAGGAAGCCGGGCGGCCCGGCGCGAAAGGTGTTGTCGCAGTCGCCGTGCCGGTCGGCGGTGGCCAGGAAGAACATCTCCTGCCGCGCCACGAACTCCCGCATCCGCGGGTTGAGCCGGTCGAGGACCTGCTCGGCGTAGAACCGGTCGGCGCGCTCGGCCGTGCCCATGCGCTGCTGGACCAGGTGCTCGCCGTCGCTGCCGGGGCGGGTGGTGCGCAACGGTGTCGCCTGCCGCTGCTCGGTCTGTTCGAAAGTGCTCACGTCGCTGCCCCGACCAGTTCCTCGATGGAGTCGTGCCGTATGCGGTGGGTGGAGACGCCGATGCCCAGGAGGGTGTCGACGCCGCGGCGGATCATGCCGGGCGGGCCGGACAGGTAGACGTCGTAGGTGTGCCAGGGGCCGTGTTCGCGTACGGCGCCGGGGAGCCCGCCGGACAGCAGGCCGACGGGACTGTCGTCCACGACCGGGCGGACCGAGAGCCAGGAGTGCGACTGCTGCAGCCGGAGCATGGTCTCGATGTCGTACAGGTCGTCGGTGCGACGGGCGCCGTAGAACACGTCGACCGACCGGCGCCGCCCGTGCTGTGCCACGTCCTCCACCAGGGCTTTGATGGGCGCGATGCCGGTGCCGCCGCCGAGACAGAGCAGACCGTTGTCGGTGCTGTGGTCGACGGTCATGGAGCCGGTAGGGGCGCCGAGGCGGATGACGTCCCCGGGCCTGGCCCGGTGCACCAGTGCGTTGGACACCCAGCCCGCCGGGACGGCCTTGACGTGGAAGGACAGCACTCCGTCCGAACGGGGCGCGGAGGCGAAGGAGTAGTGTCGCCAGACGCGGGGCCACCAGGGCGTCTCCAGGGCGGTGTACTGCCCGGCGAGGAAGGGGTACGGCTGGTCGGGCCGGACGGTGACGACGGCGACGTCCGGCGTGCGCATCTCGTGGCCGACCACCTCCGCCTGCCACCAGGCCGGCGCCCGCAGCTCGTCCGCGGTGGCCGCGTCGATCATGATCTGGGAGATCGTGGTGTACGCGCTCACCCACGCGGCTTCGGTCCGCGGCCCCCAGCTCGAGGAGGCGTGACGGGAAAGCGCGCAGATCAAGGCCTCGCCGACGGCCGGATAGTGCTCGGGAAGGGTGCCGTACTTCCGGTGCCCACGGCCGAGACGGTCCAGGTAGGCGGTCAGGGCGGCGGTGTCGTCCGCATGGGTCGCGGCGGTGAGCAGCGCCTTGAACAGCCGGTCGCGCTGGACGTCCATCGCCGCCGGGAAGAGCGCCCGGAGGTCGGGGTGCCGGAGGAAGAGCTGCGCGTAGAAGTACGAGGTGACCTTGTCGGCGATCGGCTCGATCTCGGCCATCGTGCGGCGCAGCAGGTCCGTGTCGGACGAGTCCCGGGACGCGGCGCGGCCGGGGACCGGCCCCGCGCCTGCGGCCGGGCGGCCCTCCGGAGGGCGTACGGGACCGGAATCCGGGCGCCCCGGGCCGGGGGACGGCTGCCGACCGTCCTGGTGGACGGACGAGGGGGCCGATCCGTGGCCGTGCGGGTGCGGTTGCTGTTGTACGGGGGCGGGGGCCGACTCCCGGACGTACGGGCGCACGGGCGCGGGAGTGGTCTCCTGGACGTACGGGCGTACGGAGGAAGGGCCCGCCTCCTGGACGTACGGGCGTACGGCCTCCGGAGCGGGCCGGGGAGCCTCCGGGCGCGAAGGCCGCGGAGCCGCCGGAGACGCTGCGGGGGACCGTCCGAACCAGCCCGCGCCGCCATCTTCCTCACCGGTTCTGTCGCCACCGGCCGACGGGGTGGTCGGAACTTCCATCGGTCTGCCTCGCCTCGAACGTCTTCGGTCGAACTTCCGGTCTGGGGCTGGTCTTCGTACACCCGGACGAGTGAACGGGCCCGACCATACCTGCCGTGCCGAACCCGCCCCGATGGCCGCGATGACCGCAAGGCCCTCGCGTTTTCCCAGCTCAGAAATGGTTACTGTCGAGTTCGACCGGCGTGCCGAGCCACTCGGCGTCGCCTGTTCCGGAGATTCGCCGACGGAAGACTCACCGGGTGACCAGAATTCCTTCACACACCCCGAAAGGCCTTCACGTCGTGAGGAGTGGGACGCGTCGCCTCCCGGGCCGCCCCACGCGACGACGGACCGGCACGCCCCGCCACCCGCGACGACGGACCGGCATGCCCCGGCGGGGACGCGGTACCGCGCCCCTTGGGATCATGTCCGCATGGATTTCCTCCTCGAACCGCCTGCAGGCGTCGGCCCGCTCCGCATCGGCATGCCCCGGCACGACGCCGACGCCGCGCTGGACTCGCTCCGCGACCCTTCCGCGCCCTCGGCGTCGGACCGGCCGGGACAGCACGTCTTCCGCCCCAGCGGACTGATGGTCAGCGTTCACTCCATGCAGGGCGTGCTCCAGGCCGTCGAGTTCGCACGCCCGCTGGACACGACGGACCGAGTGCTCTTCCACGACCTCGACGTGTTCGCCCTGCCGGCGCGCGAGGTGGTCGCCGGCATGCGCGAACACACCCGGATCGAGGCCGATCCGGAGGAGCCCGCCTTCGTCGCCCCCGACCTCCTGCTGAGCTTCTGGCGCCCGTTCGAAGCCGACGACGACCCGGACGACGAGCAGGGCCATTACTTCGCGAGGGTTCTGCTGGCCCGGCCCGGTTACTACGACACGCCTGCGGAAGCCGAGGAACGACTCCGGCGGAACTCCTAGGTACGCCTCCGCCGCCACGACACCACGGCGGCGCCGCCGAAGGTCGGTACCCTGACGCGGTGATCACTCGTCCTGTCCTGTCGAGGGCCATGAGCGGCACCGCTGACCCGCCCCTGCTCCCTCTGCCGGACCGTGTCGCGGAGCTTCTGTCGGAGCGGGCGCGCTTCGCCGCGACCCACGCGTCGTGGGCGGACGAGCGGGCCGGAACGGACGACCTGCTCGTCGGCCTCGCCGACAAGATCTGGAAGAACAAGCGCGTTCCCGACCTGGAAGACCTCGTCGTGGGACGGCCGGCACGCGCAGCTGGTAGCCGTCCTTGACCTGGAACGACGCCGGTACCTTCTTGATCTCCTCCTGGGTCAACCGCCGGAAGCCCTCGATCTCCTCCTCCTCGGAGAGCTTCTGCAGCTCGCGCATCTTCGTGCGCTCCAGCCAGTCGTCCTCGATCTTGATGCCGAAGTAGAAGTTCGACGTGACCATGTGCACCCCGGCGTTCGGCGCCAGCTTGCGGAACTCCTTGTACGACTCCACCGACCACCGCTTCGACCGCATGATCGACAGCTGGTTGCCGTGCTGACCGCAGACCGCCGGAGGGAACTCCCACAGGGCTCCGGCGATCACGGACACGGTCTTGTCCGCGGGTCGCTCGGCGACGACCTGCACCTGGTAGCGGGGCTCGCCGTCCTCGCGGACGCGGGCCAGCTCCAGAGCGGTGGTCAGCCCGCTGACGCCGGCTCCGACGACCAGGACGTTCTCCACACGATGCTGTTCGGCCATGGTTCTCCTCGTTCTCGTGTCGGGACGTGTCCCGAGCGGGATTCGCCCGGGGAAGCGGCGACCGGCAGCCGGACCGGAGCCCCGCGCTCCGGGGCCGGTGGGCGGGTGCGGCGGCCGCCGGTGATCATCTTTGACGGTTCGATCCCGTCGGTCTCCGAAGCCGGTAGCCCGGGAAGCGGGCGCACGGAGGCGTTCCGGGCGCGTCGCCGCGTGGGGCGCCGCACACTCCGGCGCACGCACTGAACGTGCCTCCGAGCGCTTTCCCCTGTCCGGGTGACTTCCTCCGAGGAGAGGGTTCAGCCGGGTGGACACCTGCGGCCGGCCGGAGACCCGGAGGCCGGCGTCCAGGAGCGGGCGGGACGAACGGTCAGCCCGCCCAGCGCCCCGAGAAGTAGGTGACGGCGAGGACGGCGGAGAGGGGTGCCGAGAGACAGAGCCAGGCGGCGAGCCGGCGGGGCCCGCGCAGCGTCCAGGAAGCCAGGCCGATCCACAGCGGCCACCACAGGAGGGTGGCGCGGGGTATGGACATGTACCAGTACGAGGTGCCCAGGGCCCACAGACTGAGGGCGATGTAGACGGCCTCGGGTCGGCGGCGGGCGCGCACGAGCAGCACCGTCGTGACGAGTCCGACGACCATGGCGACGAGTTCGGCCTGCCACACGAGGGCGTACGGGGTGGTGTAGCCGTGTCCGAAGGCGGCCTGCCAGGTGGTGCTCCAGGAATCCCAGGGAGAGTGGAACCGGCGGTACCAGCCGCGTTCCTGGGCGTGTTTCCAGGCCATCCAGTCGCCGGTGTGCGCGTGCAGGTACCAGGAGTAGAGCAGCGGCGGGAGCACGGGCAGGGCCAGCCAGGGCAGCCGGCGGAGCATTCCGTGGCGGCGGGCCGTCAGGGCGAAGTGGACGACGAGCGCGGCGACGAGGAAGAGACCGGTGACGCGCACGGTGGTGGCGCAGACCGCCAGCAGCGCGGCGGGCCGCCACTCGTGGTGCCGGGCGGCGAGCCAGGCCGGGAGGGCGAAGGCGAGGAAGAGGGACTCGCTGTAGCCGACGGCGAGGAAGACGGCGCACGGCGAGACCAGCAGCAGGAGGACGGCACGGCGGGCGCCGGCCGCCCCGGACAGGTGGAGCCGGGCGATGCGGCCGAGCGAGAGGACGGCGACGGCTCCGGCGACGAGGGAGATGAGGAGACCGGCGGCGGTCCAGTCGCCGACGAGGAGGTGCAGCGCCCGCAGGGCGAGGGGGAAGCCGGGGAAGAACGCCTCCCGGTTGTCCCACTCGTCGGGCCGGGCGGCGGGATCGTCGGGGAAGTAGCCGTCGCGGGCGATGTGCAGGAAGTGGTTCCAGTCCCACCGTCCGACGACCGAGGCGAAGGGTTCCGGCCGGTGGGCCTCCGAGTCAGGGGGGAAGAGCCAGGCGGCGCAGTAGGCGGTGAGGAGCAGGGCGACGCGGGTGAACAGATAGAGCGTCAGGACGTCACGGTCGGCGGCGTCGAGACGGAGGATGCGGGGGCGACGCGGCCGCGCCCCCGGGCCGGGACCCGGAAGGCCGAGCCCGGGAAGGCCGGGGCCGGGAAGGCCGGGACGGGGGAGTGCGGGGTCAGGAAGGGCGGCCGGGCCCGGGGTGGCCGGCGCGCCGTCCCGTACGCCTCGTACCTCTTGCGCGTCCGGTGCGTCTTGCTCGATCGGGCTCATCAGGGGTTCTGCTCTCTCGCCGGGCACGGCGGGGCGCGGGACGGCCGGGGTGCGGTGGCGGTCCCTGGAGGGCGGGGCGGGGCAGCCCTAGTCGGTGCGGCCGGGCGGGGCGGTGGTGGCAGCGGTGCTGGGGGGCGTGGGCGGCGGTGGCGAGGTGGTGACCCCGGAGGAGGAGGTGCCGGACGGGGGCGGGAGGGTGGCGGTCGTGCTCGCCGGGGCCGGGCCGCTCACCGAGGGACTGGTCGCGGGCGCGACCGGCTGGGAGGGGCCCGGCAGCAGGGTGACGAGCGCGGCGCCTCCACCGCCCACGACGAGGCAGGCGCCCACGGCGAGCACCGCGAGACGGCGCCGGTGGACGCGCCGGCCACGGGCGCTGATCTCACCGGCCGACGCATAGGAGGCCCGGGCCCGGCCTGCCGCGGCGGCTTCCTCGAAGAGCGACTTCAGCGGGTCGCGGGACGGATCGCGGGACTCATTCACCGGGTGCCTCCTCGCCGGACGGATGGTCGATGCCGGGGCGCGCGCGCCCCGCGGATCCTCGAGCCGATGGGCGAGCGCCGCCCGGCCACGGGACAGATGGGTCTTGACGGTGCCGGCCGACAGACCGGTCTCCGTGGCGACCTGGTCGACGCTCAGATCGCACAGATAGTGGAGGGCGAGGGTGCGCCGCTGCTGCGGCGGAAGCCCGCGCAGCGCCTCGACGAGCACGAGGTGGTCAGGCCCGGGGCCCTCGACCACCGGCGGTGCGCCACCCCGCCGCCACGCTTCCGTCGTGCGCCGCCGGAACCGCCACCGGCTCACGGCGAGCCGCCACGCGACCGTACGGATCCACGCCTCCGGCTGTCCGTCGCGGTCGAGTTGCCGACGGCGGTTCCAGCCCCTGACGAAGGCCTCCTGCACGACGTCCTGCGCCTCGTGCAGGTCGCCGAGCATCACGTACAGCTGGCCCGTGAGCCGCGCCACCGTATGGGCGTAGAACTCTTCGAACTCCTCGACGGTCAAC
This sequence comes from Streptomyces sp. NPDC053513, assembly GCF_044544765.1. Lineage (NCBI taxonomy): Bacteria > Bacillati > Actinomycetota > Actinomycetes > Kitasatosporales > Streptomycetaceae > Streptomyces > Streptomyces sp. NPDC053513. Next base: position 109,354 of record NZ_JBITXP010000022.1, on the reverse strand, counting down.
GAACACTCCCGGATCTCCGACTACACCCCGCATACGCCTGCCGTCGGCCTCCCGGTTGACACGGGAACCCACGGAAAACAGTGAGGGTGATCACACGACCGAACCGGGAGGACGCGCGTCGGGGCCGCGTGTGTGGTGGTGGGGGAGGGAGCGGCGAGGACCGGGGCGGAACGACGGCCTCCGGCGCAAGGCGGGCGGCGCTGCGGTCTGCGAGGCCGCCTCCCCGCCGCACCGGGTTCCGCGAGCGTCCCCGGAGCAGCCGTCTACCCTCTCGGTATGCGGCGCGGCGATGTCACACGGGACGACGGCACGTGGACGGGCCTGTCCCTGGACGTACGGGACCGCCACCGGCCGGGGCTGTGCGTGTTCAGCGCCGGGCCGCGGCTGCTGCTCTCCCAGCAGGCGCGACCCGTACTGCTCGCCCTCGTCGACGAGCACCTCGACGGCGTGGACTTCTGGCGCACCGACGAGTACCGCTCCTGTGTCCCTCCGCTGCGCGCCGATACGGCCCGTGCTCTGGCGGGCAGCCCGGAGCGGTGGGCCCACCGCTTCGCGCAGTACCTCGCCGACTCGCCGGACGGCCCGCTGCACGAGGGCCGGTGGCTGCTCACGTGCGAGAGTCCGCTCCGGCTCCGGCGTCACGCCGACACTCCGCACGCCGAGTACTGGGGCTCGATGCTCGTCGACGGCCATCCGGACGGATACATCGACTGGTTCTTCCACTCCCATGCGTGGGAGATCCTTCCGCTGCGGCCGATGCCCGGCGCCGACGACAGCCGGGTCAAGGCGTACCGCAAGCAGGCCCGCGAAGGCACGCTCCCACCCGTCCTGGTGTGGCGGGTCAGCGGCCTGGACTGCCATCTGATCCTGGACGGTCACGCGCGGCTGGCCGCGGCGATCGCCGAGTCCGTCGAGCCCCCGCTGCTGCAGTTGCACCGCACGGTCCCGCGTGACGACCTGGCCGCGCGCATCGACGAGGCGGTGGGGTCCTACGAGGACGAACTGGCGCGCTTCGCCGAACTCCGCGCCGTCCACGGCCCCACCGTCCCGGACGGCGCCGCCACCGCCGGCCCCCGGCTCGCCCGCCTCGTCCACGACCTGAACACCGGGGAACGGCCGACCTGGGCCTGGCCCCTGCCCGGCGGTGAGGACCGGTGGCACCGCGTCGCCCGCGAGGTGACGGCCGGCCAGGACTGGCCCCGTACCTGATCCCCGCCGGACCCCTCGGCCGTCCGTCCGTCACGTCCGGGCCCACCGCCGTACCGCCAGGGGCGACCGCGACGAGGGCCGCCTCGCCCAGGACCGAGCCGGGGCGCCCACGGAGACGAACGGAGACGGAAAACGGCAGGCCCGGCCGGTTCTCACCGGCCGGGCCCACCGTACGCACCCGCGGAGCCCGTGGGGAGGCTCAGCCGGTGGTGACCGCGGTGTCGTCGATCAGGAAGCCGGTGGCCAGGGACGAGTCCTCGGTGCCGGTGAACTTGATCGTGACCGTCTTGCCCTTGAACGCCGACAGGTCGAGGGTCCGCTGGGCGTAGCCGCCCGGCGTGGCGTTGGAGTACGTCGCCAGGGTGGTGGTGCTGGTGCCGGAGACGACCTGGGCCTTCAGCGTGTCGTACGGCGTGGTGCCCGACTCCTTGGTGTCGATCGCCAGGAAGAAGCTGAGCTTGGGCGCCGCGGCGGTGGCCGGGATGGTCACCGACTGGGACAGGGTGTCGGTGTGCGCGCTGCCGTACCCGTCCAGCCAGGCGTAGTACGAGCCGGAGTGCGGGGCGGCGCCGGAGTCGTTGGTGATCACGCCGGAGCTGGCGGTCCAGTTGACCGCACCCGACTCGAAGCCCGGGTTGGAGAGCAGGTTGGAGCCGCTCGGCGGGGGCGTGGTGCCGCCACCGCAGGTGGTGGAGGTCGGGACGACGGCCACGCCGCTCCACGCCTTCTCCACCGCGGCGCACTGGCTGCTGCTCGCGCCGTACAGGTCGATCGCGGCCTTGATGCTCGCGGTGCGGGCCTCGGGGTAGGTGGTGCCCGAGGTCATGTACGTGGTGAGCGCGCGGTACCAGATCTTGCCCGCGGCGTCGTTGCCGATGCCGGCGACCGTGCCACCGTCACAGGTCGGGCTGTTGCCCCACTGCGAGGAGCCGGAGCCGACCGCGAGCAGGTAGAAGAAGTGGTTGCCCACCCCGGAGGAGTAGTGCGGGTCGAGGTTCTTGGTGCCGGTGGTCCAGCAGCTCTGCGAGACGCCGTCCTTCTTCGGGTCGTCCATGTACCGCAGCGGCGTGGAGCTGATCTTCTCGCCGATGAGGTAGTCGGGGGCGTCCGCCGGGCTGTTGGCGTTGAACTCGACCAGGGTGCCGAAGATGTCGCTGGTCGCCTCGTTCAGGCCGCCCGCGTCGCCGAAGTAGTTCAGGTTGGCGGTGGCGGAGGTGACGCCGTGGCTCATCTCGTGGCCCGCGACGTCGAGCTCGGTGAACGGCTTGTCGCCGGGGGCGCCGTCGCCGTAGATCATGCTGAAGCTGGTGTCGTCCCAGCCGGCGTTGGCGTAGTTGTTGCCGTAGTGCACGAACGAGCGGGCGCCGACGCCGTCGTTCTTGATGCCGCTGCGGCCGTGCACGTTCTTGTAGTAGTCCCAGGTCGCCTGGATGCCGAAGTGGGCGTCGGCCGCGACGGTGGCGCGATCGCTGAGCGTGCCGTTGCCCCACACGTTGTCGGTGTCGGTGAACGCCTTGCCCCAGCCGGCCGGCGGGCTGTCGTTGGTGGCGGTCAGGTTCTGCGCGTCCCGGGTCTCGCCGTTGCCGCGGGTGGGGTCCTTCAGCTGGTAGCCGCCGGAGATCGCGGTGGTGGCCAGCGGGACGTCGCCCACCTGGTAGCCGTGGCCGGTGCCGTCGACGGTGTGGAAGGAGTTCCACGTCTGCCCGACCTGGCCGGTCAGGGCGTCCACCAGCACGTTGAAGTGGCTCGGCGACTGGTCGGGGGCCGTGCCGTCGACGGTGACCTGCCACGCCAGCCGCGGGGTGCCGGAGAGCGCGTCCACCACCAGCTTGCTGGTCGTGGCGGAGCGCTTGCCCCGGAACTTCTTCTGCGCCAGGGCCTCCGCGCGCGCGGCGCCGACCTTGGGCGTCACCGGCAGGGAGAGGCTGTCCTTGAGGGTCAGCGTGCTCTCGCGGAACGCCCCGCTGGGCGTGGAGTGCACGATGACGTCACCGCCCAGCACGGGCAGACCGCGGTACTCGCGTGTCATGTGCACATGCCGGGTGCCGTCCTTGTCGACCAGCACGGACGCGGACGTGAAGGTGTCGTCCGAGCTCGCCCGAACCGCCTGGGGGTGGGCGGCGATCGAGTCGCGGGCGTCCTGGACGGCTTGGCTCTTGTCGACACGGGGCGGGTGGGGCCGAGCGGTGCCGGCAGCGGCGGCGGGGGATCCCGCGCCGGTTATCAGCAGACCGCCGACGGCCAGCGAGATCGATGCGGTAAGAACAGTTCTCCTCATGGGCCGGGATCGTGGCCGTTGCCGGGAGCCCCGGTCAACGAGCGCCAACTCTGTTTAATTGCGGGCACTGTGAAGAAGCCGGTGACCGGCTCCTTCCTCGGCCACGGCTCCGCCCCACCCTGAGCTTTGGTCAAAACTGTTCACAGAGTGTCTAACGTCTCGTCGATATCCGGCCGGGCCGTGGCTAGCCTGTGGCCGCGTTCCATCCCCCCACGAGAACGCCGTCACGGGCGGCGCCCGCGTTTTCAGGCGTGCCATGACGGTGCAGGAGGCGAGAGACTGGTGGACACCGGTGGCACCACACGGTCCGGGCGGACCGCCCAGATCCCACCGCTACTGGAGCCGAAGACCGTGCAACCGCGAGAACGAGCGACGGATCTTCTCGACGTGCTCCGCACCGGCCCGTTCGAGGCCGCCCTGGACTCCGCCGTGCGGGCCAGCGGGCTCAGCCTCGAGCGCATCCAGCACCGGCTCGCCGAGCGCGGCGTCGAGATCAGCGTCACCACCCTCAGCTACTGGCGGCGCGGCCGCAGCCGCCCCGAGCGGCCGCAGTCCCGGCAGGCGGTCCGCCTCCTGGAGGAGCTGCTGGGCATCCCCACCGACGGGCTGGTCTCCCTGCTCGGGCCGCGCCGACCCCGGGGCCGCTGGGTCAACCGGGACTCCGACGTGCTGGAGACCGAGCACCTGTGGCGGGAGTTCGAGAGCCTCCCCGAGCTGCTGGCCGAGCTGGACAGCACGGACGACGGCCTGCTCCGCGTCGCCGCCCACGACAGCTACGAGCTCGACGCGCGCGGCGCCGGGGCACGGCTGACCACCCGCCTGGCGCTGAAGGCGACCCGGGACCGGGTGGACCGCTGTGTGGTGGTCCTCCGCGGAGAGGACCCGGACACGGCGTTGCCGGAGTTCACCGACGTGCGCAACGCCCGCCTCGGGAGGCTGCGCTCGGACCGCAGCGTGCCGTTGATGGTCGTCGAACTGTTCCTGGACCGCACGCTGTCCGAGGGCGGGACCACTCTGATCGAGTACACCCTGCGGTTCCCCGGGAACGGACGCCGCGCCGAGGAGTGCGGGCGGGGGTTCAACGCTCCCGCACTCCTCTACACCCTGGAGGTCTCCTTCCACCCGGACGCCGTGCCGGTACGCTGCCGCCGCGGCTTCAGCGCCGCGATCGCCTGGGAACCGGTCTCCGCGGAACCGGTGTGGATCAGCGCCGCCGGCCGGGCGCACGCGGTCTTCGAGAACCCGGGCCCCGGCTACCAGGCCCTCTCCTGGGAGTGGCACTGAACACCGCCGTCACCCGAAGCGGGGCGGCGGCGATTGTCAGTGGCCGCTGTTAGCGTCCGGCCGTTCTGGAAGAGCCGTGTTCGGGAAGAGCTGTGGGGAGAGAGGCCGGCATATGGGCGCGTCGGGATGGGACTACTCGGTGCCGTATCAGGAGGATCTCGTCGGGGCGTTCGACGCGCTGCGACGGAGGGTCTTCGAGGAGCGGGACTACTACTGGGTCTCGGGCGCTGACTGGAGGCCGGAGGAGGAGCGGTTGCCGTGGCCCGAGACCGAGGAGGAGCTGTGGGCCGACGAGATCGTCCAGGAAACCGGGACGCACTCGATCCTCGACATCTTCCGGATCATCGGACCGGACGAGGAGCCGGACTGCTCCACGATGAAGCAGGTGACCGAGGAGGAGGCGCTGCGCGTCCTCGGCACGCGGAAGCCCACCCGGGCGCACGTGCCGAGGTTCGAGGAGTTCGACCACTGGCGCTGGTACGGGCGGTGCGCTGTGCTCCATGACGACCGGGGGGAACCGCAGGAGATCTACTTCTGGGGCTTCTCCGGCGACTGAGGCGACCCGGGTGCCGACCCGGGCACTGCCCCGGATGCCGGTCCGGTTGCGGTTTCCGGGGCCGGGCGGTCACGCAGCCGCAGGGCGGGCAGCGACCGATCGGCTTTCTGCCGCTGCCCGTCCACCTGCGGCGTTCACCCCTGCGGTAGTTCCCTGCGGCCGCGCTGCTCAGGCTCCGGCCAAGGCCGCCTCGGCGGGTTCCTCGCGCTTCGACCGCTCCGCGACGGCGGCGGAGGTCTGCGCCGCGGGCCAGGTGTAGAGGACGATGCCCTGCCGGGTGTCCTTCTCCAGCCCGTCCCTCGCCACCAGCCTCTCCAGGGTGTTGCGGACGACCTGGTCCGACGTGGCGCGCTCGGGGTGACCCGCCTTCAGCTCGGCGCTGATCTCGCTGACCTTCTTCGGCTCGCCGGGCTGCCGGACGAGGAGTTCCCTGAGGAGCTCACCGAGCGTGGGACCCGTCGGCTTCACGGCCTTGTCCGCCGCCGTGGTCTTCCTGGCGACCGTCTTCTTGGCGATCGTCTTCTTGGCTGCCGGCGCCTTCCTGGTCACAGCCTTCTCTGCCGCCACAGCCTTCTCTGCCGCCGGGGTCTTCTCGGCGGTCGAAGTCCTTCGGGCGGGAGCCTTCTTGGCGGCAGGCTTGGCCCGGGTGGTCTTCTTCGCCGGCGCCTTCTTCACCGAAGCGGCGCCTCCGGTCTTCTCCGCCCTCGGCTGTGGCACGACCGCTTCCTCCGCACCGGTGGCAGCCGCAACGGTGCCGCTCGCCGGCTCGGCAGCGGCCGCAACGGTGGCGCCCACCGGCTCGGCGGCAGCCGTCGGTTCACCCTCGGCGGACGTCGGCAGGGACTCCAGCGTCACGGCGAGCCACTTCTCCTCCTCCTTCAGCCGGCTCAGCCGAACGGTGAGGGTGGCCTGCTCTGCCTGGTTGGCTGCGAGATCAGCGGCGAGCTGTTCCGCGTACTTGGCCTGGATCGAGGTGTTGTCAGGCTCATCGGCCATGCAATCCACACTCCTTGTGGAGGACGGGTATTGCTGCCGGATGGTACTTGCTGCAGACCGCGCACGAGCGGTATAGCCCGAAACACCCTTCGGACGATGTTCCTGCACCCCACCGATGAGAAGGCCCCACGGAAAAGCCTGAAGGCCGAACTCCTCGGCGCTCTGGGGGCCCGCCGCCTTCCGGGGAACCATGGACTCCCAAGGCGTAACACCAGGGAAGCGTGATTCCGCCGATGTGCCGGTGGACGGCACAGACCGTGCGCCCGACCCGGTACGACCCGGATTCCGGGGCGCGTGACCACTGAACCCGCGACGGACCGGGTGAAGTCGGCGGCCGGGCCCCGGTGGTCCCCGTCGGCTTGCGGCGACGACGCGAGGGCATACGGACAGCACCCTTCGAAAGGAGCTCGCTCATGCTCGGCATGGTCGCGGCGGTGCTGTTCTTCTTCGCGTTCCTGATCAACGCGGCGGACATCGCCACCAACGATGTGTTCACCTCGACGAACGTGATGCTGCTCGGACTGACCGCCCTCGCCCTCCACATGGCGGGCGTCGGCGCCGGCCACGGCGCCAGACGCCGTCCCTGGTCCCGCTCGTGAGGCTCCACCGCCTCCCCTCTTCGTGCCCCCACAGGTAGATGTACCGGACGGACCTGGAGTGGGACGCAGGATCGGGGGCAGGCGATGGTCGAGCGCATGGGACCGCTCTGGTTGCCCCCGCACCTGCCGTTCCCCCTTCCGGCAGGTGCGGGGGCAATTGAACGGCCCGCACCAGGCAGGGGTGCGGGCCGTTTCACCTGTGGAGCCCCTGTGGAGGAGGGAACCAAAGGGGCGCCTTCGGAACTACCCCTCCGTGGCGCCGTCCTCCGTGGTGATCCGGGCGCACGCGCGGACGACCTCGCCGAGTTCCATCCCGCCTTCGAAGAGGTCGCGCTGGCGCCGGGCCCCTCCGCCGCGTACCAGGAGGTCCTTGAGGGCGGCGCGCGCCCGGTCGAGGTCGCCGGTCTCCCGCAGGGCGTCCTCGGTGTGCGCGACGAAGGCGTCGAAGGCCGCCTCCGGCGGGATCGGTCGCAGCGTCCGGGGATCGAGCAGGGGGCCCTCCGGTCCCGAGCGGGCGGCCTGCCAGGCCGCGAGGCGGAGCAGCTCGACCGGAACGCGGGGCACGGGCTCTCCCGACCGCCAGGCCCGTGCCTCGGTCTCGACCAGGGCCCGGGCGAGGGCGGCCACCAGCACCGTGGTGTCGGGTTCGAGGCAGACGTCGGCGACGCGGATCTCGACGGTGGGGAAGTTGTGGGAGAGACGGGCGTCGAAGTAGATCATGCCCTGGTCGCGCAGGACCCCGGTGCTCAGCATGTCGCGCACGCGGGCGTGGTAACCGGCGGCGGTGCCGAACGGCTCGTACGGGCCTGCGGAAGGGAGGCGGTACCAGACCCGGCTGCGGTAGCTGGCGTATCCCGTGTCCTTCCCCTGCCAGTAGGGCGAGTTGGCGCTGATCGCGGTCAGGAGCGGCAGCCACGTACGGATCCGGTCGAGAACGGCGACGCCCTCCTCGTCCGACTCGACGGAGACGTGCACGTGGCATCCGCCGGTGAGCTGCTCCTCCGCGGTCAGGGCGAACTGGTCGGCCAGCCAGCGGTACCGCCGCCCGAGGTTCCGGGAGGGCTGCACGGCGAGCGGCGAGGTCGCCAGGGCGGCGATCTGGGCGCCCACGCCTTCGGCGTACCGCCCGGCCTCTCCGCGCCATCGGACGATCTCCTCGCGGAGGGCGCCCATGTCGCTGACGGGGCGGGTGGCGAACTCCAGCTGCTCCTGATGCAGCTCCTTCTCGAAGACGTCCCCCGCCTCGTCCCCGGCGGCCGCGGCGAGGACGGCGGACGACAGGGCGAGCGGCTCGCCGGTCCGGGCGCTGACGAGCAGCAGCTCCTCCTCCACACCTACCGTGCGGATCCTGTGCTGCGTCGGGTTCTGGGCCACGAGGTTCTTCCTTCCGGGTGGAACGTCGCTGATCTGCGGTGCGTCTCAGGCGCTTACCCCGGATCGGACGGATCAGCCGGGCCGACACGGGCCGAGTACGTACCCGCCGGAGGCGAGCGGTCACACCCGTGGCCCGGGCGGTGCACCGGTAAGGAGGAAGGCGCATACCGCCGGAAGCGGGCGGGCGGCTCCGTGCTGCCCTCAGGAGACGCCGGTGAACTGGAGCACCGCTATGCCCGCCAGGACGGCGACGCTGGCCGTGATGCGGCGGTGGCCGAGGCGTTCGCGGAAGACGATCGCGCCGATCAGGGCGCCGAAGACGATGCTGGTCTCCCGCAGGGCGGCGATGGTGGAGAGGTCGCCCCGGGACTGGGCCCACACGACGAGCCCGTACGCGAGGAGGGAGAGCACCCCGCCGGCCAGGCCGCGGCCGTACAGCGGGCGCAGCGCGGTGAGCAGGGCGGGGCCCCGGCGCGCCAGGGCGACGACGGGGAGGACGAGCCCCTGGCAGAGGAAGAGCCAGGCGATGTACCCGAAGACGCTGCCCGAGACGCGGACGCCGCTGCCGTCGACGAGGGTGTAGGACGCGATCATCACGCCGGTGCCGAGCGCGGCGGCCAGCGCGGGCAGTTGGGCGCGGCCGGGGATCCCGTCGGCGAGGGCGAGTCCGGCCAGGCCGCAGGCGACCACCGCGATGCCGAGGGCCTGCCCGGCGGGCAGGGAGTGACCGAGGAGGGTCGTGGAGACCAGGGCCACCACGACGGGTGAGGTGCCCCGGGCGGTGGGGTACATCTGCCCGAAGTCGCCGAGCTGGTAGGCGCGCAGGAGCAGGAGCTGGTACGCGGCCTGCAGGGCGGCGGAGGCGGCGATGTACGGCCAGGCCGCGGGGCCGGGCGGCGGGGCGAGGCAGACGAGGACGGCTCCGCACGCGGCGGAGGCGAGGCTGATGAGGGTGAAGCCGGCCAGTTTGTCGCGCAGGCCGTGGGTGAGGCCGTTCCAGACGGCGTGCAGCACCGCCGAGGCGAGGACGGCGGCGGGCACGGCGGCCGTGCCGGGCAGGGACGGCAGGTTTGCGGACACGGTCACTCCCACGGCCGGTTCTGGAATGGATTTCCTTGGTAGGGTAGATGCATGGAAATTCATTCCGCGACCGGGGGCGAGCTCGCCGCTCACATCCGAGCCCACCTGCCCGAGCTGCGCGACACCGAGGCGAGGGTGGCGCGGGTCGTGCTGGACAAGGGCGCACAGGTGGTACACCTCAGCGTCAGCGACGTCGCGGCGCTGGCCGGCACGGCGCCTTCCTCCGTCGTACGGGCCTGCCAGCGGCTGGGGTTCCGCGGCTACCAGGAGCTGAAGATCGCCGCCGCCCGGCAGGCACCCGCCCAGGAGCCCTCCCGGGATCAGGATCCGGCCGCCCGTGCGCTGGCCGACACGGTCCGCGCCGCCCGAGAGGCGCTGGACGGGGTGGCCGCGACGGTGCCCCCCGAGCGGCTGCGCACGGCCGCGGAACTGCTCGACGCGGCCCCCCGGGTGCTGGTGGTGGGGGCCGGGCTGTCCGGCGCGGTCGCGCTGGACACGGCCTACCGACTGCGCGCCCTGGGCTGCGCGGTCGACGCCCCGGCCGACCCGCTGACGGCCCAGTTGGCCGCCTCCCAGCTGGCCTCCGCGGACGTCTGCCTGGCCATCAGCCACACGGGGGCGACGCGGAGCACGGTGGACGCGGCCCGTGGCGCGCGGCGGGCCGGGGCCCGGGTCGTCGCCCTCACCAGTTACGCCCGCTCGCCGCTCAGCGAGTCCAGCGACTGCACGCTGGTCGCGGGCGGCCAGGACCTGGTCTTCGGGCTCGAGACCGTCGCCAGCCGACTGGCCCACCTGACCGTGATCGACGCCCTCGCCCTCACCCTGCTGGGACTGCGCGGGGCGCCGGCCGAAGCCGCACTGCGTCTTTCGGCCGACGTCACGGTCGACCACTCGTACTGACTCCGCTGCCACGGGGCGAAGGACGGAGCCGGAAGCAGTCGCCTCCCGAACCGGTGAACACCTGCTGTTCGTTCTCGGGTCCTGGCACCACTTCTGTGGAAGGGCGTGTGACAGGCCCGCCGGCTCATTGGGTCAGGTCGGTGTGCGGATGCCCGGGGGAGGCCGGGTAGGCGTGGATCTGCATGTTGTCCGTGCTGCCCACTTCCACCCCCGTCGGCTGCGAGGGGGCCTGGCCCGCGTGGTGGGAGGCGGCGAGGGCCGCGGCCCGGTCTTCCTGCGGTGCCCGGCTGTGACCTTCACCGCCGTCCCACTCCCAGGAAGCGATCGTCAGGAGCGGGACCATCTGCGCCTCGCACACGGCGCGGTACCGGAGGCTCGGGTCGGTGCGGCCCCAGGGGGGGCGACCGCCGGCCTTCCAGCCGGATGCGTTGCCCAGATGAACGCGCCCAGATGAACGGAAGGGAAGTCGCGCGGATACTCCGCGTGGGAGCCGTCCACGTCGGCGCCGGCCCGGCCCAGGGCGCCCATCGGGCGCGAACGTGTTCGTTACGATCGCGGTATGACTGCGAAGCGAGAACCGATCAGCCGCCGCGAGCGCCCCGCCAAACCCGCTCTGACCAGGCGTGGAATCGTCGACGCGGCGGTGCGGGTCATGCGGTCCGAAGGACTGGAGAAGGTGACCATGCGGCGCCTGGCGCAGGAACTGGACACCGGCCCGGCCTCGCTGTACGTGTACGTCGCCAACACCGCCGAACTGCACGCGGCGGTGCTGGACGCACTCCTGGGAGAAGTGGACCTGCCCGCCGAGAACGCCGTGAGCGGCTGGCGCGACCAGCTCGTCGCCGTGCTGACCTCGTACACGCACCTGCTCTTCGAGCACCCGCAGCTGGCCCGCTCCGCGCTGGTCGCGCGCCCCGGCGGCGCGAACTACCTGGACCTGGTCGAACGCCTCCTGCTGCTGCTCTCCCGCAGCGGCGCCCCGCGCGAGCAGGTCGCCTGGGGCGTGGACAACCTCCTGCAGTACGCGACCGCCACCGCGGCGGAGCACGGCACCCAGGAGCGCGACCCCCTGAGCCAGGACGACTGGGACGCCCTCGCCCATGCCGTGCACGGGGTGGACGACGCCGAGCACCCGATGATCAAGGCGCACCTGCCGGCGCTCCTGGCCGGGACGCAGGACGCCCGGCTGTCCTGGGGCTTCGACGTCGTGATCAACGGCATCATCCACACGCCCCTCCCGGAGCCGGCCGCCTGAGCCGCGCGGAGCCCTGAGGGCCGCGGATTCCCGCTCCGCGGACCGCACCCGTGCCGCGTCCCGCGCGGATGTCGTGCGGGACGGAGGCGCATCACACTTATGGACGAACTTGTTCGCTACGAACATGTTCGTTACGGTGGAAAAGCAGGCCGGCGGTGACGGGCGCGGCTTCCCGTACCCCCCCGCTTCACGTACCCCACCCCAGGGAGCACCCATGAGCGCTCATCACCCCGTCGCGATCGTCGGCGGAGGTCTCGGCGGCCTCACCGCCGCCCGCGTACTCCACGTCAACGGCATCGAGGCGACCGTCTTCGAACGGGAAGCCTCGCCGGAGGCCCGTACCCAGGGCGGCATGCTCGACATCCATGAGGAGAGCGGCCAGTGGGCCCTGCGCGCCGCAGACCTCCACGACGACTTCCTCGGGATCATCCACGAGGGAGGTCAGGCCCTGCGCCTGCTCGGGCCCGACGGCACCGTCCACGTCTCGGAAGAGGACGACGGTACCGGCGGCCGACCCGAGGTCGACCGAGGCGACCTGCGCGACCTGCTCCTCGGTTCGCTGTCGGACGGCACGATCCGCTGGGGCGAGAAGGTCATTGCCGCCCGCGCGCTGGACGGCGGACGCCACGAGGTGGTCTTCGCCGACGGAACGGCCGTCACCACCGACCTGCTGATCGGCGCCGACGGAGCCTGGTCCCGCGTGCGCCCCCTGGTCTCCGACGCCGTGCCCTCCTACACCGGGATCTCCTTCGTGGAGGCGGACCTGCTGGAGGCCGAGAGCCGTCACCCGCGCAGCGCGGCCGTCATCGGCGGCGGGTTCTTCCTCTGCCTGGGCGACGAACGAGGCTTCCTCGCCCACAGGGAGACCGACGGCAGCCTCCACGTCTACGCCGCTCTCAAGGCGGGCGAGGGCTGGCTGGACACGGTCGACTTCACCGATCCGGAAGAGGCCAAGAGGGTGGTACTGGCCCGCTTCGAGGGGTGGGACGAGACCTTGCGGGGGTTGATCGCGGACGCCGACACCATGACTCCGCGCCGCATCCACGCCCTGCCGGTGGGCCATCGCTGGGACCGTGTGCCGGGCGTGACGCTGCTCGGCGACGCCGCCCACGTCATGTCGCCCTTCGCCGGCGAAGGCGCGAACCTCGCCATGCTCGACGGGGCCGAACTCGCCTTGGCGATCGCCGCCCGCCCCGGTGACCGCGAGGGTGCCCTGGCCGCCTACGAGGAAGCGCTCTTCCCCCGCAGCCGGGCCTCTGCCGCCGACTCCGCCCAGAGCCTCGACACGATGTTCGGCCCGCAGGGGCTGGAACGGATGGTGGAGTTCTTCGCCGGTGGAACCGCGGCGTGACAGTGCCATCGGACCCGCGGCGTAGCGGCGCCACCGGACCCGCGGCGTAGCAGCGCCCGGTCGGCCTCGTGCGGTCGAGCCGATTTGTGTCAGGCCGTCAGGTGCCGGCGAGCGGGAATCGCCGGCCCGGCTCCGAGTGCGCAGCCGACGAGGAGTCCCACGCCGTGGTTGTTGGTGAGCAGGCACAGGACGAGGCCTGCGAGGGGGATGAGGAGAGCCGTCCGCCGCAGGGCGACGACGCTGCCGCGCGCCGCGTACCAGGTGCCGAGTGCGCCCACGAGACCGCAGATCGCCACCGAGTCGCCCCCTCCTTGGGGGCTCCAGCCGGCCATGCTCACCGCCTGCGCCGTCACGCCGCTCGTGACGAAGATCAGCACCGTCCGCCAGGCGCCGAAGTGCCGCTCGGCGACCGGGGCGACGACGGCCAGCGAGGCGAGGTTGAAGAGGAGTTGGAACCATCCCGAGGACTGCACCGTCAAGGCGGTCACGGCTCGCCACCACGCGCCATCGGGGTGGCGCTCCAGCGCGTCGATCATGGCGGGGGCGACTGTCTGGGCCACGCCGAGCACCACCATGACGCCCACCAGTGCCGCGGCGGCTCTCGGGACCGGTCGCCGCCACGACCGCAGCAGGGCCGGCGGAGGAGCGACCTCGTCGCCGTCCTCCACGGCGAGCGCCGCCAGGAGTTGGCTGCCCGACACGATGACAGCCGCAGCGCACCCGTAGAGCAACACACTATGCATGTTCATGACCGAAGCCTGTCAGACGGTGCGGTTGCTCCGGTACTTCCGGCCCGGCGGCGACGCGCCGGCGAACCGGCCGTCGCCCAGCCGGAACGCGAAACGGTTCGCCGACTTCATCGACTTCATCGACTTCATCGACGAAGTCGGAGAACCGTCACGGGAGTTCGGGGCTAGCTCAGCGTCTTGACCGCAGCCGCGTCGTACGGCTTCAGCTCGTCGGTCCGCCCCGCCAGGACCTTCGCCGCCCACTCCGGGTCCTGGAGCAGCGCGCGGCCGACGGCGACCATGTCGAACTCGTCGCGCTCCAGTCGGTCGAGGAGGTCGTCGATGCCCTGCACCGGGGCGCCCTCGCCCGCGAAGGCGTGGATGAAGTCGCCGTCGAGGCCGACCGAGCCGACGGTGATGGTGGGCCTGCCGGTGAGCTTCTTGGTCCAGCCCGCCAGGTTCAGGTCCGAGCCTTCGAACTCGGGGACCCAGTGGCGGCGGGTGGAGGCGTGGAACACGTCGACGCCGGCCGCGGTGAGCGGGGCCAGGATCGCCTTCAGCTCCTCCGGGGTCTCGGCGAGCCGCGCGTCGTAGGCGTCCTGCTTCCACTGCGAGAAGCGGAAGATCACCGGGAAGTCGGGCGAGACGGCCTCGCGGACCGCGGCCACGATCTCGGCCGCGAACTTCGTACGGGCCACGGGGTCGCCGCCGTAGGCGTCGGTACGGCGGTTCGTCCCCGCCCACAGGAACTGGTCGAGGAGGTAGCCGTGGGCACCGTGCAGCTCGACGCCGTCGAAGCCGATGCGCTCGGCGGCCGCGGCGGCCTCGGCGAAGGCGCCGATGACGTCGTCCAGGTCCTTCTGGGTCATCGCCTTGCCGGTGCCCTCCGTGCCGTCGGGGCGGATGCCGGAGGGGCCCATGGCCGGGGCGTCGGCGTAGGGCGCCTGGCCCTGCTTGCGCACCATGCCGATGTGCCACAGCTGCGGCACGATCGTGCCGCCCGCCGTGTGCACGGCCTCTGCGACCTTCGCCCATCCCGCCAGCTGCTCCTCGCCGTGGAACCGCGGTACGCGGTCGCTCTGCCCGGCCGACTCGTGGCCGACGTAGGTCCCCTCGGTGACGATCAGGCCCACGCCGGCGGCGGCGCGGCGGGCGTAGTACGACCGCACGTCCTCGCCGGGGACTCCGCCGGGGGAGAACATGCGCGTCATGGGCGCCATCGCGATGCGGTTCGGGACGGTCAGGCCGTTCAGGGTGACGGGCCGGGACAGGATCTCGGCCGCGCGGGAGGCGGGGGAAGCGGTGACGGTCACGGGGACGCTCCTCATGGCTACTACTTGACAACCTTGATGCTTGAGAACCTCATGCAATGAGGAGACGGTAGGGGCAAATGCTTGAGATGGTCAAGCATCTCCGGATAGAGTGACCCCCATGACACAAGGCCCCCGCGTCGACACGGCCCGGCTCATGGAGCTGCTCTCCGTGTCGCTCGGCGTCTACTACGGCGATTTCACCGTCGCGGCGGCGAGTGAGAACCTCACGGCGAGCCAGGGCAAGGCCCTGACCGTGCTGCGCAGGGGCCCCGCCGCGATGCGCGCCCTGGCCGAGACCATGGCCTGCGACGCCTCCAACATGACCGGGATCATCGACCGGCTGGAGCAGCGCGGCCTGGTGCGCCGCGAGGCCGACGCAGCCGACCGGCGCGTCAAGAACGTCATCCTCACGGCCGAGGGCGAACGCGTCACCGACGCGATCCGCGCGAAGATGCATACCACGCGGGAAGGCCTGGAGAGCCTCGACGACGAGGACAGGGACGCCCTGCACACCCTGCTGGAACGGGTCTTCGTCTCCCGCCCCGCCACCTGACCCCGGCCACCAGGCGTCCCCTCCGCGTGGGGGAGCCGCGGTTGCCGTCGTTCCGAGCCCCGCCGTCCGTTCGAACGGACCCCCGGCCCTTCACGCGTCTCTACTGCGACATGAGCGAGGGCAGGGGTTCGCGAGTGGTGTGCCAGAGGGGCGGGAGCGCGGTGGTGCCTGTGCGAGCGGCGATGACTCCGCCCACGACGGCGCAGGTGGTGTCGATGTCGCCGCGCCCGGCGACGGTGGTCCACAGGCCTTCGTGCAGGTCGTCGAGATGCCCTGCCGCGCACCACAGGGCGTAGGGGACGGTGTCGGGGCCGGACATCCGGTAGCCGGAGCCCAGGACCTTCGCGGCGTGCTGGACCGAGGTGCGCGCCGGCATCCGGGCCGCGATCCGCAGTCCTGACCGGACGTCGCTGTCGGGGAGACGCGCGGCGACGGCGTGGAGGAAGTCCGGCCGCGCCGGAGCGGGCCCGCCGCGGCTACGGGTCGCCAGCGCCGCGGCGAGGGCCACGGCCACCGCCCCGGCGACCGCTTCCGGATGGTGATGCGATACGGCGCTCTGGCGGGCGGCCTGCTCGGCGACGGCGTCGAGGTCGGCGGAGCGCCAGGCTCCGAGCGGAGCGACGCGCATGGCGGCGCCGTTGCCCCAGGATCCCTGGCCGCCGAACTGCCCGGCGACCACCTCCCGCCAGGACTCACCCGCACCGATCCGGCGGAGCACGTCGTGCATGGAGGCCCCGTAGCCGCGGTGCGTGTCGTCGGCGTAGGCCTCGGCGAGTCGCAGGGCGAGACGGTCCTGGTCGACCTCGCCACCGCCCTGGACGAGTTCCCGGACGAGGACGAGCGCCTGGGCGGTGTCGTCGCTCCACCGCCACACCGGCCCTGGGGGAGGGGTCCGCGCTTCCAGGGCCGCGGTGCCCTCACGACGCAGGATGCCGAACCAGCAGTCGCCGAAGGCGTCGCCGAAGGCGAGACCGGACAGCGAATCCAGGACGGCGGTCGGCAGTTTGATCATCGGACGAGTATCGCAAGACGACGACGCCCCCGGCGCTCCTATTCCTGTCGCGCCGCTGGGCAGGGCGACCCGCCGCGCAGCGCCCACATACGCGGCACCCTCGTCACACGCGGCACCCTCTTCAGGCCTGTCGTCCCGCTGGACGGACGGCGGTGGAAGGATCACGACCGCTGGCCGTCCCGGACGTCACCGCCCGGAGGCAGGCCGCCCCGAGGGCCCTGCTGCCCGTACCCGCGGAGGAGAGCTCCCTCGAACGGCCGCTCCTTCCCCTGCCCGGACCCGCTCGCTGCGCCGCTCCGTGACCGCCGCCCTACGCTCGGGACATGCGACGCCGCCAGACGCACATGTCCCCGGAGGCCCAGGACGCCCTGCTCCAAGCACTGCAGCGGCTTCGGGCGGAGCTGAAGGCCACTGCGGAATTCCCCGCGCACGTGCTCGAAGCGGCGGAGGACGCCAAAGCCGCGCTCCGGCTGCCCGACAAGGACGCCACCCACCTGCCGTTGTTCACGATCGACCCGCCGACCTCCAAGGACCTCGACCAGGCCATGCACCTGGAACGGCGCCCCGGCGGCAAGTACCGCGTGCACTACGCCATCGCCGACGTGGCGGCCTTCGTCAAGCCCGGCGGTCCGCTGGACGCCGAGGCCCACGACCGGATCGAGACGCTGTACTTCCCCGACCTCAAGGTGCCCCTGCACCCGCCCTCTCTCTCCGAGGGGCCGGCCAGTCTGCTTCCGAACCAGATCGTCCCCGCCCTGCTGTGGCAGCACGACCTCGACGCCGACGGCAACGTGACCGACTCGACCGTGAGCCGGGCCAGGGTCCGCAGCCAGGCCAAGCTCGACTATCGGCGAGTCCAACAGGACATCGAGGCGGGCACGGCCGAGGAGCCCGTCGCCCTGCTGCGCGAGATCGGCAAGCTGCGAGAAGCTCTCGAGGCCGCGCGCGGCGGGGTCTCGGTGAACCTGCCGGACCAGGAGGTCACCCTGGAGGACGGATCGTTCCGGCTGGGCTACGCGGCCGCGCTGCCCGTGGAGGGCTGGAACGAGCAGATCTCCCTCATGACCGGAATGGCAGCGGCCCGGATCATGCTGGACAGCGGCACCGGAATCCTGCGGACCCAGAAGGAGCAGGACGACCAGGAAGTGATCCGGCGCGTGCAGGACATCGCGAAGCTCCTGGGCATCGACTGGAAGCCCGGCGTCCCGTACGCCGCGCTGGCCAACTCCCTCGATCCGGCAGACCGCAAGCACATGGCCTTCCTCAGCGAGGCCACCGCCATGTTGCTGAAGGCGGAGTACACCACCTTCCGCGACCACCACATCCCGAAGTACACGCTCCACGCGGCGATCGCGGCCCCGTACACCTCCTGCACGGCCCCGCTGCGGCGCCTGATCGACCGGTACGCCGGCGAGCTGTGCGTGGCCGCGTGCGCCGGTCAGGCCCCGCCGAACTGGGTGCTCGACGCCCTGCACTGTCTGCCGTGCGACATGGCACGGGGGAAGGGGAAAGCGGCGGACCGCCGTGCGGTGGACCTGGTGGAGGCCGCGGTGCTCAAGGACCGGCTGAACGAGGTTTTCGACGGCACGGTCATCAACACCGACGCGGAGGACGGCAAACCGAAGGAGGGCACGGTGCACCTGGCGGACCCCGCGGTGATGGGCAGGATCACGTCCGGCACCGACCTCGTCCTGGGCGCGAGCGTCCACGCCAAGCTCACACGGGCCGACCCCCTCTTCTCCGGCAAGCACAAGATCCTCTTCAACACGGTGTGACGACCCCCCGCTTCCGGAGGACCCGCCGCGCGGCCCGCACCGCTCAAGGGAGGGCCATACGGCCGGGCCTCCATGCCAAGGGCAGTCTCCTGACCTGGGGTTATCGGGCTGGATATGACATCCTGCGGTCGTGCTTCTGAGTGATCACGCGAGCAGCGTCGAGCTTTGGCCCCTGCGCTACCAGTTCCCCGCCGCCCGGGGGGACTCGTACGACGACAACTGGCTGGTCATCGGTGGAAAGGTGACGACTCCCGAAGGCAGTTGGTCGTTCGCCGACCCGTGTCTGCTGACCCACGAGGCCCGTGAGGTGACCGCCTGGCTGCGCGGGGTGGCCGCTGAGACGGTGCCCGCGACCGGTCGGGACGCCGAAGGCGAGTTGTCTCCGGACACCTGGTTCGTCGAACCGGTCCTGGCCTTCAGCCTCGCGGATCGGAACGAAGGCGTGGCGATGATTCGCGTGCACCTGTCCTTGGAGGCTGCACCCCCATGGCAGCAGGGTGCTGAGAGCCCGGACGTTTACCAGTACGCCGTGGAGGTACGGGCGGATACGGGTGCTCTGCTCCACGCCGCTGAGCAGTGGGATCTTGCTCTGGCGTCCTTCCCGCCCCGCTGACCGGCGTCGTGTGACAGCGGGCATCACGACATGTCCGCCACAGCTTTGAATTCGGCCAGGGCTGCTGGTCGCCCTACTCGGTCGGCGTCCTGTGGTCGTCGGCCCGCCCCATGCCGTCGTCGACACGGACCCGCCCGGACATGCTCGACACGGCCCCGGCGCCCCACGCACGTTCCCCGTGGCGCCGCAGGCGCCGTTAGGCTCGGAGTATGGCTGGTGACGGGGAATTCCATCGGGACCAGAAGTACCTTGCGACACGGATCACGGCCGACGGCCGTGACGGCTGGCCCGTGGAGCCCGGGCGCTACCGACTGGTGATCGCCCGGGCCTGCCCGTGGGCGAACCGAGCGGCGATCGTCCGGCGGCTGATGGGGCTCGAAGGCGTGCTCTCCCTGGGCATCGCGGGGCCGATCCACGATGATCGGAGCTGGTCCTTCCACCTGGACCCCGGCGGCAAGGACCCGGTACTGGGGATCGAGCTGCTGCAGGAGGCGTTCTTCCGGCGTGACCCCGGCTACTCGCGCGGCATCACCGTGCCCGCCCTCGTCGACGTCCCCACCGGCCAGGTGGTGACCAACGACTTCGCCCGGATCACGCTCGACCTCGGCCAGGAGTGGGCGGCGCACCAACGGGACGGCGCGCCCGACCTCTATCCCGAGCGCCTGCGCGACGAGATCGACGACGTGGCCGAGAAGGTCTTCCAGGACGTGAACGACGGCGTCTACAAGTGCGGCTTCGCCAGTACGCAGGAGGCGTACGACAAGGCGTACCGGCGATTGTGGGAGCGGCTCGACTGGCTCGAGGACCGGCTCGGCCGCCGACGCTACCTGGTGGGCGACACCATCACCGAGGCCGACGTCAGGCTCTTCACGACGCTGGCACGGTTCGACGCCGTCTACCACGGCCACTTCAAGTGCAAC
Source organism: Streptomyces sp. NPDC053513 (assembly GCF_044544765.1). Lineage (NCBI taxonomy): Bacteria > Bacillati > Actinomycetota > Actinomycetes > Kitasatosporales > Streptomycetaceae > Streptomyces > Streptomyces sp. NPDC053513. The sequence continues at coordinate 89,558 of NZ_JBITXP010000022.1, read as the reverse complement.
CGGCAGAAGCTGACCGAGCTGCCCGCTCTCTGGGCCTACGCCCGAGACCTCTTCCAGACGCCCGGTTTCGGCGACACGATCGACTTCGCGCAGATCAAAGCGCACTACTACGTGGTCCACCACGCCATCAACCCGACCGGCATCGTTCCCCGGGGCCCGGACCCCCGCGGCTGGCTCACTCCGCACGCCCGCGAGGACCTCGGCGGACGGCCGTTCGGCGACGGCACCCCGCCCGGCCCGCCACCGGAGTCCGAGCGAGTGCCCCCGCCGGCCTGAGCCCGAGCAGCCCGTCACCGACGACCGGGAGCGCGCCCCTGTCGGCGGACGCCTCCCTCGCCCCCTCGGACGCACGTGCCCGGCGTTCCTTCCTCACGCTGACGTGCCGGGCTCTTCCGCATGTGAATCGGGGCGTTTCGTACGGGATTCAGCGGCCAGACGAATGAGAGGAGACGTACGGCCGACCGGAGTGAAGGAGAGGCCTGACATGTCGAAGGTGTCCCATCTGCCCGGACGGGCGGAGCATCAGTGGGCCTGGCAGAGGGCGGCCGCGTGCCGCGGTCTGGGTACCGAGGTGTTCTTCCATCCCGAGGGCGAGCGCGGCCAGGACCGGGTGGTGCGGGAGGAGGCCGCCAAGGCGGTGTGCGACCGATGCCCCGTGCAGGCCCGGTGCCTGCAACACGCCGTCAGCGTGGCCGAGCCGTACGGGGTCTGGGGCGGCCTGACGGTGAGCGAGCGCCAGCGGTCCGGGGGAGCCGACGCGGCAGCGGCGTAGCCGGGGTCCGGCGGTGGCCGACGCGAGGCCCGGGAAACCCGCCCGCTCGCCGCCCGCCCCCGATGCCGGTTCGACCGCCGGAAAAACGGCGGGGCGAACCCACGGGCGCCCGGCACACAGTGACGAACAGCCAACCAGGAGTCCTCACCGTCCAGGAAGGCAGCCATGTCGACCCAGAACGCAGTTCTCTTCCTCGCCGCCACGGTCGCCGTCCTCTTGGCGGCCGGTTTCCTGGTCCGGGCCCTCACGGGTACGGACAGGGGAGCGAGATCGCTCAAGCGACGCTTCGGCCCCGAGTACGACCGCACGCTCGAACGGCACCACGGCGACAGCGAGTCCGCGCACCGAGACCTGCGCGAGCGCCTCGACGGATACGGCGGCATCCGCCCCCTGCCACTGGAGCCGGCGGTCCGCGAGCACTACACCGCTCAGTGGACCACGCTCCAGGAGCGCTTCGTCGACGCACCGCGGCAGTCGCTCGTCGACGCGGACGAACTCCTCACACGGGCCGCGGAGACCGAGGGCTTCCCGGACGCGGGCCGGCGCGAGGAGCAGCTCGCCGCCCTGTCGGTGCACCATCCGCGCCACGTGGAGGGCATGCGCGCGATACGCCGTGCGATGCGCTCTCCATCGGCTTCGACGGAGGAGTTGAGGGAGGCACTGGTCCACGCGCGTGCGCTGTTCGAGGACCTGATGGCGACCGGTAGGTCGAACGGCACCGGCGCCGTCCGTCCCCGCTCGGGACGACACCGCAGGCACCTGCTCGACCCGAAGGGAAGTGGAGCGTGATGGCACCCGAGAAGCGGAACGACGAGACGACCGGCGGGAACGACCGAGCCGCGCGGCCCCGGCCCGCACCCCCGACGCCCTCGGGCGCGCCGGGCACTGCCGACGGCCGGGCGCCTGCCGCCAACAGCGGCGTGCCAGCGTCCGTGCCCGCCCAGCGAGCCGGCCGTCCCACAGGACCGTCCCCCACGGCGCCACCCCCCGCGCCGCCGTCGGGCGCGGCCCCACCGCCACCGCCACCGCTCGACCCGCCCCGGGCGGCGCCGCAGGCGCCGCTGCCCGCCGTCCCGCCCGACGACCCCAGCGCCACGGGCCGGAGCGGTGGGAGCCGCACGAAGGCTCCCGCCGTGCCCCCCGCCGCGCCGCGCGGACGGGACACGACGGACAGGCCGAACGACGGCCGAGGGCCGGGGCACGGCGACGACCGTGGGCGCGAAGTCCGCGCGAGCGGCAGCTCTGTCTCCGGCAGCGGCCGCGAGCCCGCGGTCGTCGACGGAGGGGGCGTGGCCGGACGGTTGCTGGACGATGCCGAGCGGGACCGTCTCGGGCAGCGCCTGCACCACGCGCTCGCAACGTTCGTCGACACACCGCGCGCCTCGGTCGCCGAGGCGGCCGAGGTCCTCACCGAGGTGGAGCAGCAGCTCATCGCCTCCCTGCGGGACCGCCGGGCCGCGTTGCGGGCGGGCTGGCAGGAGAACGGCGATCCGAACGGGCCGGGTCCCGACACCGAGCAGCTCCGACTCACCCTGCGGACCTACCGCGAGGTGACGGAACGACTGCTCAGGATGTGATCCGGTACCACGCGGCAGCGCACCGAAGCCCCCTGAATCCAGGGGGCTTCACCCTTGCTCGGCCGCCTCGGGCGGCCGAGCCGCGCGGACTGCGGGCGCCCGTCGACGGGCGTGGCGCGGAACTGTCGGCACGCCCGTCGGCAGCCGTTCGGAACCGTCGGCGCGGTGTCGGTGGGGCCTGACACCGTGAGGGAGTCCACTTCCCCGGCGACTCCGAGGAGCGCATACGACGATCACCCTCCGACCGGGAAGCACCGTCATGTTCACCGACGAGCGGAAGCAGTGGCGCACCGACCTGGACCCGAAGATCCAGGCCGTGCGCGACCTCGCACGCGGGTACGGCGCGCCTCTGATCGCCGCCGACGCCGTGTTCGCCGAGCTCGGTGCGGCGACCGGGCCGGAGTACTGGGCCGCGGACAGTGGTCCGGCAGAGGCGGTCTACGCCCCGGCGACCAGCATCGCGCCCATCGCCAGCATGGTCACCGCGACCAGGCCGTCCAGTACCCGCCAGGCCCTTGGACGGGAGAGCACGCCCGACAGCAGGCGGGCACCGAAGCCCAGGGCGAAGAACCAGCCCAGGCTGGCCAGGGCCGCGCCCGCGCCGAAGGCCCAGCGCAGGTCGCCGCGGTCGGAGGCGAGCGAGCCCAGCAGGAGAACGGTGTCCAGGTACACGTGCGGGTTCAGCCACGTCATGGCCAGGCAGGTCAGGACCGCCCGTCGGGCGGAACCCGCGTCCGGACCGCCGCCGGTGAGCGCGGCCGCCGGGTCCGGCCGCAGCACCCTCCGGGCGGCCAGGAACCCGTAGCAGAGCAGGAACGCCCCGCCCGCGAGACCGACCGCGGTCAGCATCGCCGGCCAGGCCGTGACCACCGCGCCCACCCCGGCGACTCCGAGCGCGATCAGCACCGCGTCAGAGACGGCGCAGATGGCCACCACCGCGAGGACGGCATGGCGACGGACGCCCTGGCGCAGGACGAAGGCGTTCTGGGCCCCGATGGCCACGATGAGGGAGAGGCCCGTACCGAACCCGGCGAGTACGGCGGCGGCGATGGTGCTGTTCATGACCTCGACCGTACGAACCGCCGAAGGATGAGTACAGCTAAGGATTCTTACGTACCCTTAGCATTACTTATGGACGAGCTTCCCCTGGACCAGGTCAGAACCCTGCTGGCGGTGGTCGACGAAGGCACCTTCGACGCCGCGGCCGCCGCCCTGCACGTGACTCCCTCCGCCGTCAGCCAGCGTGTCAAGGCCCTGGAGCAGCGCACCGGACGGGTCCTGCTGCTGCGCACCAAACCGGTGCGGGCCACCGAGTCCGGCGAGGTGGTGATCAGGTTCGCCCGGCAGCTGGCCCGGCTGGAGCGGGACGCCCGCGCCGAACTGGGGCTGGAGGCGGAGCAGGGCCCCGCCCGGATCCCGGTGGCGGTCAACGCGGACTCCCTCGCCACCTGGTTCCTGCCCGCGCTCACCCGGGTGCCGCAGGACCCCCCGGTCTGCTTCGAGCTCTACCGGGAGGACGAGTCCCACACCACCGCCCTGCTGCGCGAGGGGCAGGTGATGGCGGCCGTCACCTCCTCGCCCGACCCGGTGGCCGGCTGCACCGTACGCCTCCTGGGACTGGCCCGCTACCTGGCCGCGGCCACCCCGGAATTCGCGGCCCGGCACCTGACCGGCACCCTGGCCGAGGACCTGTGCGAGGCGCCCACCGTGGTGTTCGACCGGCGTGACGAACTGCAGGACACCTTCGTCCGGGCGCTGACCCGGGGACGGTCGGGGGCCGGGAAGATCCGGCACATGGTGCCGGCCTCGGACGGGTTCCGGGACGCGGTGGCCGCCGGCCTCGGCTGGGGCCTGGTACCCGAACCGCAGGCCGCGCCGCTCCTGCGGACCGGCCGACTGGTGGAGCTTGCCCCGGGCCGGCCCATGGACGTCCCGCTCTACTGGCAGCAGTGGAAGCTGGACTCGCCCGCCCTGTCCGCGGTCGCCGAGGCGGTCGCGGCGGTGGCCGCCGAGACGCTGCTGCCCCAAGGCGCCGGCCGACCATGGACAGCCCGGCCGGTACGGACGTGAAAGGCCCCTACATCCAGGGACGTCCCGGCAACCGATTCATCTATCCGTCGTGGGGCGCGGTCGGCCAGGAGGGCTCCTTCTCCGTGTTTCGACGGGCCAGGCCGATGCCCGACGCCGTCCCCGCCCCCGCACTGGAAGCCGCCGTCAGCGGCGGTCTTCTCGTCGGACGCCTGGGCCTGACGGACGCGTGCGGCGAACCCCTGTGCGCTCGGGTCGTGCCGCCGCGTGTCACATGGACCGCCGAGCCCCGCGACTGAGACAGCGCACAGTCCACGGCTATGCCTCGGTTCGAGCGGCGCACCCGGCCCGGCCACCTCGGCGGCGACAAGGCATACAGCTCACGCCGCAACCGCCGCTACCTGCGCAGACACCAGATCAAGCACACCATCCCCGAGCCGAAGGACCAGCGGGCCAACCGCAAACACCGCGGCAGTGACGGCGGCCGGCCCACCGGCTTCAACTCAGAGCTCCACAAGCGCCGCAACGAAGTCGAGCGGACGATCAACCGGCTCAAGAATCACCGGGCCGTCGCCACTCGCTACGGCAAACGCGCCTACGTCTTCCACGGCGCCGTCACCACCGCCGCGATCCGGCTCTGGCTCCGGGGCTGAGCAGACCCACTGTCTCAGTCCCCGAGGAACCACAGGTAGAGGTGCTGTCCGTCGAGAACTGTCCGGCCCAAGTCCAGAAGCTCACGCGCGAGCGCCTCGGTGACTACGCCTGGAGGCAGGCGCGGTACTTCCGCCAGCAGGGTGACCACCTGACGGCTGTTGAAAACAGTGTCCGCATACGGCAGCAGATGCCCCAGCATCGGAAACTCCGACTGGTCGAGAGCGGCCAGCTGCGGCCCCCACACCAGACCATGCTTGGCGCGAGCTTCGACCGTGCCGCTCTCGCCACGGACCTGCACGTTAATCATGGTCAGATCCTATGGACCTCATGATCCGCCGGACAGTGCCCAGCGCTGTTGCCTGCTCTCGAGCCAAACGCTGACTTCACGTCGGAACTCCCGGTCTTCGTCCTTCCTGGCGAGCCACTCCAACTCCCACTTCAACTCGCGCAGGACCCCTGGAGAGCCGGCGGGATCGCGTACCGCGTACACGGCCGCACCCCTTTCGTACGTGTCGGCCAGGAGCCAGACGCTGTTGTCCAGGGCCAGCATGGCGAAACCGGGGCGGCCAGGCCGGATGCCGAGGAACGTCGCCGCGCCGGCCCCCATGAGGTCCCACCGTTCCAGCAGGCGGACCCGGTGCCAGACGCGCATCGTGCGTCGTCGGCGGTCTTCCGCGGCGGTCCAGGTCCCCCTGGGCAGCATGAGGAGGAACTCGCGGTTCCCGTCGATCAGGCCGGAGGACGTGGCGAGATCGTACCAGGCCTCGTTGAGCCGCTCCACGCATCGCGGATCGTCGTACTCGACCAGGTGGAAACCGAAAACCCGCTCTCGTTCGTACCCCAGGACATGCGGTATCGCCGAGCTCGGGACCGCGTCGGGTATCACCTCGAGCCCGGCCCGCAGCAGCGGCCTGATCACCTTGCGGTACCTCTCCTGCCGACCCAACCCGTCCCCCTGCCCCACGACCTGCTTGGCTTGATCCTGGCGCACTCAGCCTATGGCCGAGATCGCCCGGGCAAGTCCTGGGCTTTCCGACAGTTCCGCCGAAGGAAACGAGCAGACATGAGCGACGACGCCGAGGATCTGGCCGAAAAGCAGCGGCAGCACTGGCAGAGCACCTACACCGCCCACCCGGGCATGTACGGCGCGAAGCCCTCCGCACCCGCCGTTCACGCCGCGCAGGCCTTCCGCGCAGCCGGAGTGACCGACGTACTGGAACTGGGTGCCGGACACGGCCGCGACGCGCTCCACTTCGCCCGTGAGGGCTTCACGGTCCACGCCACCGACTTCAGCCCCACCGGCCTGGACCAGCTCAGGCGGGCCGCCCGGGACCAGGGCGTCGCCGGACGGGTGACCACCACGGTCCACGACGTGCGCGAGCCGCTGCCCCTGCCGGACTCCTCCGTCGGCGCCGTCTTCGCGCACATGCTCCTGTGCATGGCCCTGTCGTCCCAGGAGATCCACGCCCTCGTGGGCGAGATCCGCCGCGTCCTGCGCCCCGGCGGAGTCCTCGTCTACACCGTCCGCCACACGGGTGACGCCCACTACGGCGCCGGAACCCCCCACGGCGACGACATCTACGAACACGGCGGCTTCGCCGTGCACTTCTTCCCCCGTCACCTCGTCGACTCCCTCGCCGACGGCTGGGCCCTCGACGAGGTCCACGCCTTCGAGGAGGGCGACCTGCCCCGCCGTCTGTGGCGAGTCACCCAGACCCTGCCCCGATGACCACCGACCCGACGCCCGCTCCCGACCGCCGGGACGAGCGCGGTCTCGCCACAGGAAGCAGGAACAAGCCCCGTCAGCTCCTCCCGGGCTTGCGGGCCGGCGGGCGCGTGAGCCCGCCCGTGGTCACCGGCGTCGAAGAAGGGGGCCGGCGTCCGGTGCGGGCGCTGTTCCTTGGCCGGGCCGATCGTGACCGTCCCGGGTGTGGCTACGGGCTGCCGAGCGCAGCGCGCACCGAGGTGGCCGGCCCCGGACCGCGGGCGCCGGGCAACCGGTCGAGTACGCCGGCCAGGTAGGAGCCGGTTCCGCACCCCACGTCCACGACCGTGGTCCGCTCGGACCCGGCGTCGGCGGCCAGACGGGCCCGACTTCGCGGACGGGCGCGTAGGTGCCGGTGGACAAGAACCGGCCCCGGGCCTGGGGCATGACCGCGTCGTCGCCGCTGGTGGCGCGGGTGCCCGTCAACAGGCCGGCATAGCCGTGGCGGGCGATGTCGAAGGTGTGACCTGCCGGGCGGCGCAAAGCGCCATGGTCGGGATGCAGGCGGCGCGTGCGGCACGTCGGGCAGCGCAGCAGGCCGAGGGACGGATCGAGGGCAGGGGGAAGCGACACGGGCACGAAGCACTCCTGGCAAGGACGAAGGGAGGAGACCGTGCCCGCAAGCGCGCTCAGAGCGTCACTGCCCCAGGAAGAGACGGGCAGGGCCGGAACCGTGGTCACACGGCAGGCACACCGAGAAGGGCGATGCCGTCCAGCCTCGCCCTCAGCGCCTTCCGATCACAGGAAGCAGCAGCGCGGGGTACTCGTGAACGCCACACCATGAGGCCACGGGCATCGGAGAAGTCCTTCATCTCTCCGTGACGTCACAGGAGTTGGGAGGACACGACCCGGTGTCCTGAGCCGACGTCGAACGCGACGGAAACGGCGTTCGGCATGCGGTTCAGCGGCGGTGATGAAAAGAGGGAACCCCCTGGTGCCGGCGGTTCGGGCTGGTGGGGGGCCGGACGCGGGTGAACTATCTTGGGCGGCAGTGACGTGAGAAGGAGACAACCGTGGCATCCGGGCAGCAGGCGCGTGCACAGGCGGCCGCGATCACGCCGGGCAGGCGTGCGTCCGAGACGGAGGCGGAGGCCGGGGCGGTGGCGGCCTCTCCCGCCGAGCGGGTGCGGGCGCTGTTCGGCGGGCACCGGCTGTCTCCCGCGCAGCGGCGGATCGCCCAGTTCCTGACCGATCACCTCACCGAGGCGGCGTTTCTGTCCATCACCGAGCTCGCGGAGCGCGTGGGAGTCAGCCAGCCGTCCGTGACCCGGTTCGCCTCCTCGCTGGGATTCAGCGGGTACCCCGCGCTCCGGGAGGCGCTCCAGCCCATCGCGCTCAGCGCGGTCGCCGGTGCGCCCGGCGAGGGGCAGGAGCGGCACCGCAACGAGCTCCAGTCGGCGATCGACGCCGAGATCGAGAACCTGACGTCCCTACGGCGTGCCCTGGCCGACCCCGACCGGATCGTCGGCATCGGCCGCGAGCTGGCCCGGTCCGTCCCCCTGACGGTCGTGGGCCTGCGCATCTCGGTCTCCCTCGCCGAGTACTTCGCGTACGCCGCGCGACGCATCCACCCCGATGTCCGGGTGGTCACGCGGGGCGGCAGCGTCGCCTACGACGGACTGCTCCAGGCGCGCGAGGCGGGCGGCACGTGGGCGCTGGCCTTCGCGATGCCCCGCCACGCCAAGGAGACCCTCGCCGTCGTGCGTGCCGCCCGCGGTGTCGGGCTGCGCGTCGCGCTGATCACGGACCTCGCCCTCGGGCCGCTGGCCGACGAGGCCGACGAGGTGTTCACCGCGGGCACGGGCTCGCGGCTCGTCTTCGACTCGTACGCGGCGCCGGGGGTGCTGTCCGCGGGCATCCTCCAGGCCATGGCGGACGCGGACCCGGAACGTACGCAGACTCGGCTCGAGAAGTACGAGCACGCGGCGGAGCAGCACGATTTCTTCCTGGACGACTGAGACCGGCTGAGACCTCCTGGAACCGACCGGGACGGCCGGGCCGGCCAGGCCCGCTCGTGGTCTCCGCAAGATCGTTTGACATGAAAATTTTCATGCTCTTGATTACTTGGCGGTATATATATTTACTTAAAGAGCCCCACGGGCCCGAACGGAACATCGAAGGTCACCCCCTCCTCCTCGGATGGCCTCGATGTTCTCGGCGGCCCGCACCGCGTCATCGCGGGTGCTCTACGCGGCGGCTCCGATCAACCCCTGGGTCGGGGCCGCCGCACAGAGCCGCACCGGACGGCCCGGCTCTCGTGGCGGGCGCTGGATCCCTGCCAGAGGGCCGCGACGGCCGGAGGGGGATCTGCTTGCTGGTTGCACCGGGCCCGCGCACGCGGAACCGCGAACCCGAGAGGAAACCGGACGACCCCGGCGACGTACGGGCCAAGGGGCCCTGGGCTCCGGTGAGTCCCTCCCGTCGAGGGCGGCGGCCCTCGACGGGAGGGCTCTGCGGACGGGACGAGGACTGCGCGACTACGCCTCGAACTCCTGCGAGTCGCCCGACTCGTCCGGCCGACTCGGCACGTCCACGGGGCCGACGCCGGTCTCGCTCTCGTCGATCGGCGCGACACGGTCTCCCGGGCGGGCTCCGTCCATGCCGTCCTCCTGTTGTGACCGCGCGTGAGTACGCTCGGTGGTCGCCGCTGGAACCGGAGGGTTCCCGGCGGTCTCATGAGGGGCGGCGCAGCTGCTCAGCCGACATCCTGAACAGCAGGACGCCGGCGTGGGCGCCACGCCGCTTCAGGTACTGCTTCTCCCGCCTCCGTTGTGCGAAGCCCACTCGCCGGAGGAGCTTCGCGGATGTCCTCAAGACCGGAGCCGCAGCCGCGGGCCGTCAGAAACAGCCCATAGGACTGGCACCACAGGCCTTGGGAGCCACCAGACCGACCGCCTCCACCCCGGTGGGGCCTCCGTGGACCGGAGTGACCGCGACGCCGAGCATCAAAGCCGCCACACCCACCACCACTCGAACTGCCCGCCTGAACACGATGGTCCTCCAAGGCCGTGAACTGAACACCGACTTGTAGGAGGCCGGCCGCCGATGGACGGTTGATCGACAACCGGTCAACGACCCTTGCTCGTAGCCCCCTCGGTTCGAGCGGCTGTGACGGAGGCCGGAAGGGGGGGCATCCACTCCCCGTCCGCCGTCACGCTTACTGCCCGGACGCGGAGCCGGTCCCTTACCGGAGCTGCTCCCTGCTCGCGGGATGGTCTCGGCCTCGGGAAACATCGATATGCCGGAGGCGCGGCCGAGACGCGGCCGTCCGCTCAGTGGGTCTCGGTGCGCTTCTCGAGGCGGGTGCCGTCGCGCCGGGTGATCGACATCAGGTCGCTGGGGGCGTCCAGTTCCAGGCGGTGCCAGCGACCGCGGGGGACGACCACGGCGGAGCCCGCTTGCAAGCGCACCATGTCCTCGGCGCCGCCGGGCCTGTCGGGACGGAAGTAGAGGCGGGCGCCGCCGGTCAGGCAGCACACCGCTTCCTCGGCCGCCGGGTGCATCTCCCAGTGGTCGGCGTGCACGTCGGCGTCGGTCTCCACGTGGAACACGGCGATCTGCCAGGCGCCGGAGCCGCTGCTCGTCATCTGTCGTGCGACGGCTCGGACGTCACCGTCGGGGTGGAAGTGCAGCGCCGAGGCGAACAGGTCGACGGTGGTGGTCGTCATGACGGGGTTCCTTCCAGCTGGTTCTCTGCGGGGGCGGTGGACCGGGGCACAGGCGTGACGGCCCGGCGGCGCGGCAGTACGACGATTGCCACGACCGCCGCGAGCACGAAAACGGCGGCGGCGATGGTCAGGCCCAGCGCGTAGCCGGCGCTCAGCGCGGCGGGGTCGGTGGCCGTGCCGGTGTGGTGCGCGGCGGCGGTGGCCAGTGCGGCCAGGCCGATGGAGCCGCCGAGTTGGCGGGAGCTGTTCATCAGGCCGGACGCCGTACCGGCCTCGCGCGGGGCGACGCCGGTGGTCGCGGCGGCGGTGACCGGAGCCAGGACCAGTCCGGCGCCGACACTGGTGACGAGGGACGGCCCGAGGACGTCGGTGAGGAAGCTGCCTTCGGGGCTGATGAGGGCGAACCAGGCCAGGCCCGCGGCGGCCAGCAGGGCGCCGGGCACCAGGGACGCGCGGGGTGTGCGTGCCGCGGTGACGCGGGTCGCGACGACGGTTCCCGCGACCAGGCCCAGGGAGAAGGGCAGGAATGCGGTGCCGGTCGCTGCCGCGCCCAGGCCCAGGACCTGCTGCATGTACAGGGACACGAAGTAGAACGCGGTGAACTGCCCGGCCGCGGCCAGGAACACGAGCACGTTCGCGTCGGCGACCCAACGGCTGCGCAGCAGGCCGAGGCGCAGCAGAGGTGCGGTGGCCCTCGACTCGGCGACGACGAAGCCGGCCAGCAGCACGGCCGCGGCGGCGAGGGTCGTCCACGTGACCGGAGAGCCCCAGCCGAGGGCCTCGGTACGGACGACGCCGAGCACCAGCAGCCCGACTCCGCCGGTCGCCAGGACGGCGCCCAGCGCGTCCAGCCTCTCGCGCCGGGCGGGTGACGCTTCGGCGGGAACCCCCGCCGGGACGAGCACGAGGGCCGTCGCCACGAGGGGCAGGTTGATCAGCATGATCCAGCGCCAGCCCGCGTACTCGGTCAGCAGCCCACCCGCCAGCACGCCCAGGGCGCCGCCCGCGGCGTTCACCGCGCTCCACACCCCCAGCGCGCGGACACGCCGGGGGCCCTCGGCGAAGGTGGTGGTGAGCAGCGCCAGCGCGGCCGGCGCGGCCGCGGCGGCGCCCAGACCCTGCCCTGCGCGGGCGGCGATCAGGTGCCAGGGGGTCTGGGCCAGCCCGCCCGCCAGCGAACACAGCCCGAAGACGGTCAGTCCCAGCACGAACATCCGACGTCGGCCGTACAGGTCACAGGCACGGCCCCCCAGGAGCAGGAATCCGCCGAAAGCGAGCGCGTACACGTGCACGACCCATGACAGGTCGAGCGGTGCGAACCCCAGTGCCGTACGGATCGCGGGTAACGCGACGTTGACCACGGACATGTCCAGGGCGAACACGAACTGGGCGACGGCGGCTGCCGCCAGCACCGTGCCAGGTCTCCCTCGAGAGTTTCTATACATGTAAGAAAAGTTAGCGCCCGGGGATCGTCCCTGTCGACACCGGGGAGGTGACACCTGGGGGAAGATGGGGCCATGCCGCAACCGTCCGCACCCCGCAAGGCCCTGGGCCGACCTTCCCGTATCTCACGTGAGGAGATCATCGAGACAGCCCGCCGGATCGTGGACGAGGGAGGCGTGGACCGGCTGACCATGCGGCGGCTGGCCACAGAGGTCGGCAGTACGCCGATGGCGCTCTACCACCACGTCCGCGACAAGGAAGAACTGCTCGTCCTCCTGCTGGACGACTACGCCGCCCGGACCCTGCGCCGACCCGAACTGCCCGCCGACCCCCGCGAGCGGGTCGTCGTCGCTGCCGCCGCCATCCACGAGGCGCTCGTCGCCTGCCCCTGGATCGTGGAGGTACTGACCGCCGACAACCTGATGTCCACGACCGCGCTGTGGTTCGTCGAGCAGATCGTCGACGGCCTGGCCGCCTGCGGTCTCTCCCCCGACCGGGCCGTGCACGGGTATCGCGCGATCTGGTACTACACCGCCGGGGAGATCGTGGTCAGGGCGACAGCGGCCCGGCGACGCGCGGGCGACGACCGTACGACGTACCGGGAGCGGGCCTTCGCCGAGCTCGACCCGCACGAGCTGCCCCGCTTGGCACAGGTGGCGGACCGGTGGGCGCCGCTGACCGCCGAGGACACCTACCTGGACGGGCTCCGGTCCCTGGTGGACGGCCTTCTCCTGAGCCGCTGACGCCTCGGCCGCCGACGATGTACGCCCGGCCGCCGACCGGGCACCGCAGTGCTCAGGTGCCGGCAACCGACGGCGACAGACCGGGCGGGTGCCCGATGAAGCCGGGTTTCCAGGGGCCTGACGGAAGCACAGCTTTCATGAGAACCGATGACGGACGCCCCGGCCGCCTCCGCCGTGCATGGTGACGCGCGACGGCGCGCACACCGAACAGGACCCGACGCCCTCCGACGAACCCCCCGTCATCGGCCGGTTCACGGTCTGACGCGATGCGAGTCGGTCCCGCGCACGTGCGGGGACGCGGGACCGACTCCGGGGGATCCCGTCCTGTGGGGTCCGTGTCGACCGTACGGGCGGCCAAGGGGGCACGCACGTTCTGGTGCGCCGCCAGGGGTCGGTGGAGGGGCAGCCGGACCCGGACTTCTTCAGGACCGCTGCCAGTTCGTGGAGGACCGCGTCGAGGAACACGGCCGGGGGACGTCGTTCATGGTGAACGTCGTCGTACAGGGCGGTGTTGTTGGTGACGATCTCGCAGGTCTTCTCGACGCAGTCCTCGACCGTCTCGACATGGCGAGTGCCTCGGCCAGGATCCGGGAGTCTGCGGAGTGGGGGAGGCAGCCCCCGTCCGTGTCCGTCACCGGTATCGAGCGCGCCATGAAGGACGGGCGTCCGCTCGTCGTCGACGGGTACCGTCGGCAGCGCCGGTTCGAGCAGTTCCAGGGGCCCGAACAGCCCCTTCGGCTCTACCGCTCCTTCTCGCGCTCCTTCTCGGACAACGCCGCCGACTTCTCGGCCTGATCAAGCCGGAGACCGCACCCGGAGCGATCCGGGCCAGTGGGGCTTCGCCGTCCACGCCCGCGCGGGCCGGCCCGGCTCCGGTGACGCGCGGCGCGCACCCGCGCGAGCCGCCCGGCTTCCCCGACGAACAGTGCTGTGGACAGGTCGGACGAAGCCTGGATCCCTACCTAACCGAGTGCCGGAGGGTGCTCGGCCGGACGGCGTCCCCAGGCCGAGATCAGCGGCGCGAGCGTCAGGTCGAGTTCGCCCGCCTGGACGGCGGCCAGGTGCGCGTCGATCTCGGCGTCGTCGGCCAGACCGGCCGCGAGCAACTCGCCACGTACGTGCCGGATGGTCGCCGCCTCAAGCCGGTCGCAGGCCAGGCCGCCGACCGGGAAAGAGCCCGCCGCGGCGACGTCCACCAGGCCGGCCTCGCGCAGTGCCCGCGGCAGTGTCCGCCCGTAGCGCAGGTCCGCGCCGCGGCGTGACAGCAGTTCCCGGACCGCGTCGCGCAGCCGGTTGGCCCGCCGCTGCGCAGGGCCGCTGTCGTCCAGGCACGCCAGTGGCTGCAGAGCGGTATCGGCGTCCTCGACCAGCAGTCGGCCGCCGGGCCGCAGCGCTGCCACCATCGTGGCCAGCGCACGGGCCCGGTCGGGTACGTGGACCAGTACGAGCCGGGCGTGCACCAGGTCGAACGTCCCCGGTTCCGGGGGCGGATCAGCGGCGATGTCGTGCCGGCGCACCTCGTACCCGTCGCCTGCCTCCAGCCACGACGGGTCGATGTCCGTGGCCAGCACGTGTCCGGTCGGACCGACGGCCGCCGCGAGCGCCTCCGGGATGCCGGGGCCACCGGCCCCCACTTCCCAGCAGCGCGAGCCGGCCCCGACCCCCAGCCGATCGAAGTGCCCGCGCGTCACACCGTCGAACAGCTCGGCCAGCCAGACGAATCGCTCGCCCGCCTCGGCGCGCGCGTTGTCCAGCAGGTACCCGCGGGCGGGAGCGGACTCCCCACCGGGCGCGGCGGTCCCGTCCATCGGATCCGGTCGGCCGCCGACGTGCGGCGGGCGGGGCGAGGAGGTCATGACTCCATGGTCGACCTCCCGGGCCGTCAGCGCCATGACGACGGGAGAGGGATGTCTCACACAGCCGACGAACCCGCGCGTCCTGCAGCCGACGAACCCGCGTCCTACAGCCGACCCCCCTCGCCGCCCTCATGGCCGCCGGTCCTCAGTGACGGTACGCGGCTGTCGCGATCTCGATGAAGGAGCGGACCAACGGGTTGGTGTCGCCCTCGTTCCACACCGCCACCACTCGACTCGGCGGCATGTCGGTCAAGGGAACCCCGGCCAGCTGCGCGGGCAGGTCGTGCCCGAGCGGGGCCAGGCCGACCGTGCCGTTCCACAGCACGGCCTGCAGGCATTCATGGACGGCGCGCACCACTGGGCCCTCGCGTGGCCTGCCGCCGTTCCAGTACGACTGCCAGAGGGGGTCGGTGCCCTGGGGGAACTGGAACCAGCGGCGGTCGCTCAGCTCGGCCAGCCGTAGGCCGTCGCGGCCGGCCAGCGGATCGTCGGCGCGCAGGACCACGCCGACCGGATCGGTACGCAGGGTACGCACCGTCAGAGCGGTCTCGTCGAACGGCGCCCGAGTCAGCGCGACGTCGACCAGCCCGGCGCGCAGCCCGCAGGTCGGGTCGGTCAGATCGGTGTCGCGGACGCGGATGTCGACGCCGGGTCGGCTTCGGCGGTGGGCGGCGGCGAGTCTGGCCACTCCGGGGTCGGTGCCGTCGCCCAGGATGCCGATGGTGAGGGTCGCGGCACCGGCCGCCGCGCTCACGCGTCCCCGGACGCGATCGGCATGGTCGAGCAGGGCCCGCGCCTCGTCGAGCAGCACCGAGCCCACCGGAGTGAGCGTGACCCCCGTGGGCGAGCGGACGAACAGCAGGGCGCCGACCTCGGCCTCCAACTGCTTGATCGCCCGGCTCAGCGGTGGCTGGCTCATGTGCAGTCGGGTGGCGGCCCGGCCGAAGTGGAGTTCCTCGGCGACCGCCACGAAGTAGCGCAAGGTCCGTAGCTCCACGCCGCAACGATACCCACGAGGCATCGGCGCCGCGGAAGGGGTCTTGGACACCGGCGAAGCCCCGGCGGTGCACTGGTGGACATGACCGAAGAAGCGAAGACCAGCGAGCCGCAGACCGGCCCCGCCGTATCGGTGGTGGGTCCCGGCGACGGCGAGACGATCGTCCTGGGCACCACCCGCATGCGCGTTCTGGAGGACGGCAGCCACACCGGGCACCGTCTCGCGATCGCCGAGTCCGTCCTCGCCCCGCACACCCAGGGACCGCCGCAGCACCGCCACGCCCGACACGACGAGGGTTTCTACATCCTCTCCGGCACCGTGCGGTTCACCGTCGGGGACCAGGATCACGACGCCGCCGCGGGCACGCTCGTGATGGTTCCGCCCGGCACCCCGCACACCTTCGCCAACCCGACCGGTGAACCCGCCGTCATGCTCAGCACCTTCACCCCCGACCTGTACGTGCAGTACTTCCGAGAACTCCAGGAGGTACTGGCCGACGGCCGGCCACTGACGCCCCAGGCCAACACCGACGCGATGAGCCGCTACGCGACCGAGCCCGCCACCGACCTCACCTGAAGCCGCCGGCACAGCACGGCACAGTACGACTTGGCGGCACGCGCTGTACGACCCGCGCCCCGGCACACCACGGAAGCGGGGCCCGGCAGAGCGTGCCGCCTCTGCTGCTACTGCAGGGACACGCCCTGTCCCTGGCCCTGTTCCTGTGCCCGGTCCGGCGGCCCCTCGGATTCGAGGTCCTGGTGGAACGCGGCCGCTCGTCCGGCAAAGCGATCCGGACGATCGTCCCAGAGGTTCAAGGAGCCGGCCCTCATACGAGGTTCTTCTCCAGGGCGGCGATGTAGTTCTTGACGGGGTGGTCGCGCAGGCCGTCGCTCGCGGGAGCGAGGAGGTCGGCGGTGGCGCCCTTGACGTGGTCGGTCAGCATTCCGAGCAGCGGCGTGGAGGAGCGGACGCGGCCGTTCGAGTCGATGTAGTGAAGCGTGTCGACGTGGGTGTAGGCGGGCTCCGGGGGCAGCTGCGGGACGACGTCGTTGTTGTTGACGTAGCGGTGAAGACGGTCCTTGAAGCCCTTGTTGCACGAGGCGGCCAGGAGTCGGTCGCAGGTGCGGGGCTGGCCGTAGGTGTAGATGCCGTCGGCCTGCAGGCGGGGTGCCTCCAGATACATGCGGCAGCCGGCGAGCATGGCGAGCGCGCCGCCGAGGCTGTGGCCGGTGAACCACACGGTCTGGTCGTTGTCGCGGAAGTCGGCGAGCGTGGCCTTGACCGTGGGGAAGATCGAGTCGAGGGCCCGGCCGAAGCCGTGGTGGATGTAGCCGGTGTTCGCCGGGCCGGGCCAGGGC
This sequence comes from Streptomyces sp. NPDC053513, assembly GCF_044544765.1. Lineage (NCBI taxonomy): Bacteria > Bacillati > Actinomycetota > Actinomycetes > Kitasatosporales > Streptomycetaceae > Streptomyces > Streptomyces sp. NPDC053513. Next base: position 72,697 of record NZ_JBITXP010000022.1, on the reverse strand, counting down.
GGGGTGGTGGCGTCGGAGAGCCAGTCGCGGATCTGAGCGGGCTCGGTGCCCCGGAACCCGGTGATGATCATCCTGTCGCTGGCGATCGTGTACGCCTGGGTGTCCTCCAGCGGGAACGGCGGCGTGAAACGCGTCCGGTGGTGCCGCACGCGCTCGAAGCCCCACTCGTGGGCCTTCGCCTCGATGGTGGTCTCGTCCTTGTAGGCGAGGTCGGCGGCCTGGACCATCCAGTACGCGACGTGGGGACTGTGCTCCTTGACGGTGTGGTCGATCATCGGCGTGGACACGACGCTCTCCTGTTCGGGGCGGGTGGTCGAGAACGGCCGTAGCGCCGCCGCGGACCGCGGTCTGACGGACGGGAAGGCAGACGCTAGCCGTGGGCCGCGCCGGATTCCCGCCGCTCAGGGCCCCGACCGGGCGCAGGAACGATCCCCCCTCACCCGGTCGGCCCCGGCCAGAGCGCAGCTCGCCTCGTGCGCCGGACCGTCTTCGGTCCGGCGCACGAGGCGGGAAGTGGTCCGCACCCTCCGCGTACCCGGGTGAGGGAGGCCGCCCCCGGGATCGGACAACGGTATGCGGAAGGTGCCGTGCCGGTGGTCCGACGGGCTCAGCAGCGGACGAGCAGGCGCGGGCAGGCCCTCCAGACGGAAGACTGGAGGCAGTTGTAGTCGAGGGCCGCGCCGGACCTCACGTAGAAGAGCCCGTGGACGTGGCCGGCGCGGAGTGGGCGGCGCCGTCCCTCGCCCGTGGTGCGGACCTGCCCACCCGGAAGCAGCTTCTGTCGCTGCCCGGGACCACGCTCCCGAGCGCTGTCGCCGTGAGTCGTGACGGCACCCTGTTCGCCCGGTGCGGGCCGGCGGGCCGGATCGAGCTCCGGAACCTGCCCGACGGGAAAGTACGGCCTCTGAAGGGCTCCGGCATCCCGAACGAGGTGCCCCGGTCCTCCTGCCGTTCCGGCACCCTGCAGTTCAGCCCGGACGGCAGGACCCTGGCCGTGCTGAGGGAGAGGGAAGTGGAGCGGATCGACACCGTCACCGGGGCCCCTGGAGCCGCTCCACCAGAACGGGCTCACCGAGCTGTCCTTCGAACTCCGAGAGACCCGGGACGGCCGATCGCCGGGCACCACACCGGGGGTGCGGTTCCGGCCCGGTACCGGTGCCCGGGCCGTGGCGTCGTTCAGTTCCGACGGAAGGTTCTTCGCCTTCACCGCTGTCGCGGCCCGTCCACCGGAGGACGGGAGGGACGTCGCTCCGGCGCACGTCCGGGTCTGGGACGTACGAGCCGGCCGGCCCGCGGCGGACATCCCGCTGAACGCCGACCAGGATCCACCCGACTCCCTCGGCGTGACGACCGTCCGCGGCGCACCGGTCGTGTACGGCCTGAGCTCCGGACTCGGCAGGCGGGTTCAGGAACGGGCTTCCAGGGTGACGGGGAGCTGCTTGAGCGCGTGTGACCGGAAGGACCGCCGCCAAGGGAGCTCCTCCGCGGGCAGGGAAAGGGCGAGCCCGGGGAAGGTGCGTGTGATCACGTCCAGTGCGACACGGATCTGCAGGCGGGCCAGGGGAGCGCCGAGGCAGTAGTGCAGTCCGTGGCCGAGGGCGAGGTGCGCCTTGTCCTGTCGACCGATGTCGAACCGGTCGGGGTCGGGATAGCGCGTGGGGTCGCGATGGGCGGACGCCAGACACAGCAGCACCGTGTCCCCGGCCGGCACCACCGTGCCTCCGATCTCGACGTCCGTGGTCGGGAAGCGCCGGATGGCGGTGTGGTTGGGGGTGGCGTGGCGCAGGAGCTCTTCGACGGCCTCGGGCAGCAGGTGCGGGTCGGCGCGCAGGGCGTCGAGCTGCTCGGGATGCTGCAGGAGCGTCAGGACTCCGCCGCTGATCACGTGCTGGGTGTTGTCGATGCCGGCCATGAGGATGAGGAACGCGAGGGACAGCAGCTCGTTCTCGCTGAGCCGGTCCTGTTCGTCCCGGACCGAGATCAGTCCGGAGATCAGGTTGCCGTCGGGGGCGCGTCGGCGCAGTGCGATGAGGTGGAGCAGGTAGTCGTGGATGTGGGCGACGGCGGCCGCGACGTCCCCGGGGCTCTTGGGTTCCAGCATGGCGCCGACCCAGGAGGCGAAGGGGCCGCGGTCCTGTTCGGGAACGCCGAGCAGGTCGCCGACGACGGCGAGGGGAAAGGGGGCGGCCAGGTCCGCGACCAGGTCGGCCGCGCCGTTCGTCGTGATGTCGTCGTGGAGGCGCCGGGCCAGCGCCTCGCAGGTCTGCCGCACCTTGGCGCCGAGGTTCTCGACGCGTCGTGGGGTGAACTCCTTCGACACCAGCCTGCGCAGGCGCAGGTGGTCCGGGGCGTCGAGGTTGAGGAGGTTGGCGTCCAGCGCGGGTGGCAGGGAGAAGCCCTTGAACCCGGGGCCGGCGTGGTCCTTGTTCACCGAGAGCAGGGGGTTCGTGAGGCCCGCGCGCACCTCGGCCTCCGTGGTGACGAGCCAGACCGGGGACCCGTCGGGGAGGGCCACGGGATGCACGCCGCCCTCGGCGCGCAGGCGTGCGTAGGTGGGGTACGGATCGCGGTGGTACGCGTCGTCGAAGATCTGCTGAAGGATCGGCACAGTCATTTCGGGGTGATTCCTCGTGGGACAGGACGGTCGCCGCGCCGGCGCGGCACACCGGACGCCGGGCGGGTCGCCCGTCCGTCCGTCGGTTCTCAGACGATGTGGGGCGGTGACCCCGCCGCTTCCTGGACGGCTGCGCCGATCCGAGAGGCGTCGCCGACCGCCACCGTCACCAGCCGGTCCGGGACGAACGCCTCCCGCAGGGCTGCCGAGGCCTCCTCCGCGGTGACGGCCGCGGCCCGCCGGAACGCGCCCGGCAGCGTGGCCGGCGGGCGCCCGTCGAGGACCAGTACGGCGATCTCGTCCGCGACCGCGGAGGCCGTGAGATAGCGCAGCGGCGCGGCGTCCACGATCTGCGCGACCGCGGCCGACCGCTCCTGCGCGCTGATCCCGTGCTCGGCGACCTCCCGCAGGATGCGCCGGACGTCGGCGAGCGCCTCACCCGTCACCGACGTCTCCACCGCACCGGTCACCACAGCGAGCGAATGCTGGACGACCGCGAGCAGCCGGCTGTGGAACCCGTACGTGTACCCCTTGGCCTCCCGCAGCTCCCGGTCGAGACGGGCGTTGACCGAGCCGCCCAGACTGTGGTTCCCGATGAGCAGCGCGTCCCAGCCCGGCGCCGTGCGCGCGGTCGCGGCCCGGCCGAGGACCAGCCTGGTCTGGACGGCCCCGGGCCGGTCGACCACGATCACGGCCGGGTCGTCCCGTACGGGCGGGGCGGGCGGCACCGGCAGCGCACCGGGCTCGCCCTCCCACGAGGACAGGACCCTGCGCAGCGCCGCCTCGGTGCCGTTGCCGGACAGGTCGCCGGCGACCACCACGGTGGTGACGGCGGGGCGCAGGAAGCGACGGTGACAGGCGACGACCGCGTCCCGGTCGATCCGGCCGACGGTTTCCCGCGTGCCGCGCGCGGGACGGCTGCGCCGGTCCGAGGCGTCGAAGACGGCACCGTGCAGTTCCAGGGCGGCCCGGCGCTCCGGGTCCGCCTGGTGACGGACCAGGGCGTGGACGCGCGAGCGGACCAGCCGGTCCACCGAGGCGGCCGGCAACAGCGGCTCGCGCATGGCGCGGACCAGCAGGGACAGGGCGCGGGCCAGATGGGGGACCGGAACGTCCAGGGTGATCCGCAAGCCCGCGTGCTCGGCGCCGACGCCGAGGGTCGCACCGCAGTTCTCCAGTTCACGGATGAAGTCGAGCGAGCTCAGCTCCGGCACACCCTCGACGAGGGCGCTGGTGGTGATGCCGAGGACGCCCTCCAGCTCCCGGGGTTCGAGGGCGAGCGGCGCCGCCACGACGATCTCGACGCTCAGCACCTCCTGGCCGGGGCGGTCACAGGTCAGCAGGGTCAGACCGTTCGCCAGCACGTCCTCGTGCAACGCGGGGAAGAGCCACGGCTCGACGGGAACCGGCACGGGCCGCTTCGGCCGCGGAGCGGCGGCTCGGCGGCCCGCGGCGGCCAGGTGGGGCGGGGAGGCGGAGGCGGGCGCAGTCATGCGGAACCCTTCACGACGAGCCGGTGGGGAACGGGGAGTCGACGACGGCGGTGGGTACGGGGCACACCGCTCGGGAACGGGCATCGCGGCGCCGTGACCGTCCGGGGCTCCGGCTCGGTCGAGAGGCGGTGCGCGACGGCCGTGCGAGACCTTCCGGACGCGGCCTCAAGAGGCCGTGGCCCGCGCGGGCTCGTAGGTGAGGACCGCGCGGCGCGCAGGGGCGAGGAGATCGCCGGCCGCCGCGCCGACGTCCGCCGCGCCGACGTCGAGGACGCCCTCCAGGTGCCGGTCGCAGCGGGTGGCGTCGCCGAAGTGCGCTTCCTGGGCGCAGAGTTCCTCCGCACGGCCGACCGGATGCGCGAGCCGGTCGTGCCAGTCCCGGCGGATCTGGGCCCGGGCCCCCCGCAGGGCGTCTTCGGTGACCCCGCCGTCGGCGAGCCGTTCGACCTCCTCGTCCACCGCGCGCTCCACGTCCGCGAGAGCGGCCCCGGTCAGGGCCCGTACGTTGAGCTGGCCGAGGGACGGGGCCTTGCGCAGCGGCATCAGCGACGCGCGAGCCGTGTGGGCGAGCTGGTCGCGCCGCACCAGCCGGTCGTGCAGGCCCCGGCTGCTCATGCCACCGAGGAGGGTCAGGGCCAGGTCGGCGGCCGCACACCCCGGTTCGCCGTACGCGGGGAGCTGGTACGCGGCCATGAAGGCGGGCCCCGGCACCGGCTCCACCACGTGCCGCCGCGCCTCGGCCGGGTCCGAGGGCTCGCCCGGCGTGACGGCGGCCGCCGGGAGGGCGCCGGGAGACGGCTCCGTGCGGGACGGCGGGATGTGCCCGAAGTGACGCTCGGCCAGGTCCACGACCGCCTCGGGGGACACGTCGCCCACCACGGAGAGGACCGCCCGGTCGGGGCCGTAGTGGCGGCCGAAGAAGGCGCGGCAGTCGTCGAGGGTGACCGCCCGCAGGTCCTCGGGGCTGCCGGCCGGCATGGCGTGGAAGGGGTGGCCGGCCGGGAAGGACATGGCGACCAGCTGTTCCCAGCCGGTCCCGTAGGGGACGTTGTCATAGCGCTCGCGGCGTTCGTTCAGCACCACGTCCCGCTGGGTGGCCAGTCCCTCGGCGGTCAGCGCGTCGAGCAGACCTCCCATGCGGTCGGCCTCCAGCCACAGGACGAGCTCCAGCCGGCCGACCGGGACGACGCTGTGGAAGACGGTGCGCTCGAAGCCGGTGGCGGCGTTGGTGTGCCCGCCGGCGTCCTCGACGGCCGCGGTGTGCCCACCGGCGGGCACATGCGTCGAGCCCTGGAACATCAGGTGCTCGAAGAGGTGGGCGAGACCGGTCCGGCCGCGCGGCTCGTCACAGGAACCCACCCGGTACCAGAGGCAGATCGCGGCCACCGGCACGGTCGGGTCCTTCGAGACGACCACCCGCAGACCGTTGGAGAGCGTGTGGCGGACGGGGTTGAGGACGGGCACGGTGCTCCTACGGCTCGGTGGGCGGCGCGGTCTCGGAATGCGGCTCGTCGCCGGAAGGGCCCGCTCCGGCGGGCGGGACGCCCTCGTCGCCCTCCTCGTCCTCGGTGCCCCGCAGTGCGCGGACCGGGCTGAGCAGCGGCCACAGCGCCGACGTGAGGAGACCGGCTGCCGACACGTACATGACCTCGGCGAGACCGAGGCGTCCGCCGAGCCAGCCGCCGAGCAGCGCGCCCACCGGCTGACAGCCCCAGCTGACGAAGCGGGTGGTGGCGGTGACCCGGCCGAGCAGGTGGTCGGGGACCAGGCTCTGCTTGACGGTCTCGCTGATGACCAGGTTGACCACGACCGCGAAGGTCCAGGTGAAGGTGGAGGCCGACACCAGGACGATGGAGAGCGGACGGTTGTCCCACTGCTGGGCGAGCGGGACGAGGACCGCCGAGACACCGGGGGCGGCGTACGCCAGGACGAGGGCCCGCCCCTGGCCGAGCAGCCGGGTGAGGAAGGGGGTGGAGGAGGCGCCGAGCAGCCCGGCGACACCGCCCGCCATGCTGGTGGCGCCGAGCAGACCGGGACTGAAACCGAGGACGCGCAGCACGAAGAGGGTGTGCACCGCGAAGAACATCGCGTGGAAGATGTTGAAGTGGGTGGCGGCGAGGATCATGGGGCGCTGGATGCGGTCGTCGCGCAGCAGACGCAGTCCCTTGAGCACGGCCTCGCGGTGCGACTCCTTCTTCTCCGGTGCCTTCGCCCCGCTCCCGCCGCCTTCGTCTCCCGCCACACCGCCCGTGGCGTCCGCGCCGTCCGCCGGACCGGCGGACGGCGCGGCCTTGGGCAGGCCGGCCAGCGTGAAGCAGCTGATCAGGTACGAGAAGGTGTCCACGACCAGGGCGACCGGCGCGCTCATGACCTGGATGAGCAGACCGGCGATTCCCGGCCCGGCGACGGTGCCGACGGAGGTGCTGGCCTCCATCCACGAGTTGGCGCGCTCCAGTTGCCCGCGCGGCAGCAGCCGGGGCAGGTAGGCCGACATGGCGCTGTCGAAGAGCAGGGTGAACGCGCCGACCAGGAAGACGACCCCGTACAGGACCGGCATGGTGAGCGCGTCGAGCCAGAAGAGCAGCGGGATCGCGAAGAGCAGCAGCCCCCGGGCCACGTTGGACACGAGCATGAGGGCGCGCCGCTCGTACCGGTCCGCCCAGACGCCCGCCGACAGTCCGAGCAGAAGCACCGCGGCGGATTCGGCGGCCTCCAGGACGCCCATCTGCCACGGGGTGGCCGCGAGGGTGGTCACGGCGGTGATGCCGATCGCCATGAAGGTGATCTCGGTGCCCGCGAGGGACAGGGTCTCACCGGTCCACAGCCGCAGGAAACCGGTGCCCCGGAACGAGGCCTTCTTCGGCTTCCTGTTCTTGCCGCCCCGTTCCCCCCCGCTCCGTTTCTCCCCGGCCTGTCCCTCCGAGGCCGGCGTCCCACCGGCCTGCTGTTCCGGTACCTGCTGCTGATCGGTCATGAGGTCGTCGGACACGTGCACATGCTCTCTTCGCTGTGGGTGATCTGCTGCCGTGTGAAGTCCAGCGCCGCCCGCCGGCCGAGAGTGGGGCACGTTCCGCTGCAGAGGAACTCCACGATGTCGTGCGCGAGCATGGCGGCGACCACTGTATTGGCGGGGCCGAAGGAGAAGGGGGCGGGTTCGGAGGAACGGTCCTCGATCTCCCGTTCGCGGTCGGTGAGTCCGGCGCGGCGGGCGCGTTCGAAACAGCTCCAGCAGCCGCCCCGGGACGGGTCGAGCACCGGCCCCCACAGGCCGACGCCGACGCCGACCGCGCCGATCGCCGTCGGCGTGCCCGTACCGGCCGCCCAGTCCGAGACCACGGCGGGCAGCCCGGGCGGGGTGTCGGCAGCCACGACCACCAGATCCAGGTCCCCGGGCAACGACGCGGCGAGGTCGCCGGTCGTGGCGACGCGCCTGCGCACGCCGACGGTCTCGGCATCGGGACGGATCGCGCCCAGATAGTCGGCCAGGGCCTCGGTCTTGGGCCGCCCCAGGTCACGACGGGCATAGGTGAACTGCCGGTTGAGGTTGTGCAGGGCCACACGGTCGTCGTCGACGAGCCAGAACCTTCCCACACCGGCCGCCGCCAGGTGCTGGGCGACGATGCCCCCGATGCCCCCGATGCCGATCACCCCGATCCGGGCGGCGAGCAGCCGCTGCTGCGCCGCGCCGGTGTCCGGGGTGAACAGGCCGAGGTAGTCGACCTGCCGCGCGTACGACTCGTCGGCGAAAACCCGCCCGGTCACGGCCGGTTCGGTCGTGACCCAGCCCAGTTCCCGCAGCTCGGCCAGGAGCGCGGCGGCCGCGCCGGGGCGCCAGGCCGCCCCGAGCGCCTCCCGTGTGGTGCCTTCGCGCAGCCGTCGCAGCGCCTCGCCCAGCCCCGGCCGGGCCCCGCCGATGCGGAGCAGCCGGGGGCCGAGGGTCAGCAGCGTCTCGTCCGGAGTCTCGTGGACGGCGACGGCGGGCAGCAGGCGGACGGTGTTCAGCTTCCCTCCAGGTGCTGCCCCATGGCGATGGTGTAGCGGCCGACGGCGTCCCGGGTGAAGGGCTCGACCCAGTGCCAGCAGTCCTCACGGATGGGCATCAGGGAGACGCTGTTGAAGACGGGCTCGACGAAGAACTCCTCGTCTTCGCCGTTGCGGAAGGCGAGCCGTCCGCCGGCCTCCGGGGTGTACTCCTCGTCGAGGTAGAAGTTGACCGCGAGGACCCGGCCGGGCACCAGGTCCTGATGGGCGCCCAGGGCGTCGGACCGGCGGTAGGCGGCCAGTTCCATCGTGGTGTGCTTGCGCAGGACGAGACCGGTGCCGGAGGAGATCCAGTCGCGCAGCGCGTCGGAGAGCACGGAGAAGACGAAGAACTCCTGCAGGGTGCGCTGGTGCGCGACGTCCATCGCGCCCTCGTCGAGCAGGGCGTGGATGTCCTTGACGACGAACTGGGCGATGGTGACCTCGTCCTGCTCGTCGACCTCCTCGTCCCAGAACTCGGTTTTGCCCAGGCGCCCTTCGTACGTGGCGGCGTGCCGCGACCACGTGGGAATGGCGCGCATCGCGGCGGCGAGGTCCGTGACGAACTCGGGACGCAGGAAGTCCCGCAGATGCAGGGGACGGACCGGCTCCCCGTGGTACCAGTCGCGCAGCAGCTCGACCGTGGACCCGGTCAGGTACTGCGGCGCGACGTAGGGCGCGGCACCGGAGAGGGACGGCGGAACCGGCGACGACGGCCGTGTCGTGGTGCTGGACATGGTTCTCCTCGCGGACGGGGGTGGACGGGCGGGACGGACGCCGGGCCGCGGCGCGGCGGTACGGACCGGACGGGCGGGGTGCGGACCGGCCGGAAGGGGCGCGGGGTCAGGTCAGGGCCGGCTCCGGGCGCCCGGTGGCGGCGACGGCGGTCAGCAACCGGGCCTCGACGAGCTGCCGCAGGACCGCGGTGCCGCCGGCCGTGCCGTAGACCCGCGTCAGGTCGCGGCGGGTCAGGGGCGTCCCGTCCAGCCACGGGGCGAGCCCCGAGGCCACGGCGGCGGGCAGGACGGTGCGCTCGCGGCGCAGGACGTGGGTGACGACCAGCTCGTCACCGCGCGGAAGGACGTCCAGGGACGCGACCCCCAACCGGAACGCCTCGTCCTCACCGGGCAGCCGGTCGAGGAACTCGTCGCCGGTGCGCCGCATGTGCGCGGAGCCGTGACCGATCGCGAAGTCCTGGTAGGCGCGGTGGACGCCGGTGCGTTCCTCGCGGGTCATGGCCGGGTCGATGTTGCCGAGGTGGTTGAGCGCGTACTGCGCCTGGTTGGCGAGCCCGCTGTCGCCGCCCCCGACGACCAGGCCGAAGCGCTCGGGACGGCGGCCCACCTCGGAGGAGCGGGTCGCCTCGAACGGGAAGACCGTGAAGGACTCGACGCAGTCGGCGAGCTCGGCCACGTCCCGCAGCGAGTCCATGGCCTCCTCCAGGGTGGTGGAGGGCAGATCGGGGATCAGGTTGATCCGCAGTTTCATGCCGGCCTGGTGGGCCTCGCGGATGAAGCGGAGGTTCTCCTCGCGGTCGGCGGACTTGTGGACCAGCTTCAGGACACGGGTGTTGGTGGTCTCCATGCCGATCACGAGGTACTCGCAGCCGGCCCGGACCATCAGCTGGAGCAGTTCGGCGTCGAAACGCCGGTCCACCATGGCGAAGGAGTTCCAGGTGATGTCCAGACCGCGGTCGAGGACCGCCTGGGAGAACCGGCGGGCGAACGCGGGCGGAATGGACTCGGTGATCAGCTCGAACCGGCGCACACCGTGCGTGCCGACCTGGTGCTCCAGCTCGGCCATGAAGCTCTGCACGGAGCGCCCCCGGTAGGGCGGGGAACCGTCGTACAGCTCGACGAAATCGCAGTAGTCGCACTTGCCCCAGTAGCATCCGCGCGCCTGGACGATGCCCATCTCGAGGCCGACGAGCCGGGCGACCAGCGCGGGGTCGTACGAGGCGGGCGGCAGCGTGTTGGGGTGCATCCCCGGGGCGGGCGGGGTGTGGACGGGCCCCCCGCCGGCGACGGCGGAGACTCCCGCGACCTCGGTCGGCCGCCAGTCGCCGGCGTCGGCCTGTCGGTACAGGGCGAGCAGCGGGGCTTCGCCGTCGAAGCGGACGACCGCGTCGACCTGACGGTGGACGTCCAGCAGACGGGCGAGGTCGTCCTCGTTCATCAGGGAGAGCGTCGGACCGCCGAGCACGGTCCGCACCTCGGGCCGGACCCGCTTGACGGCCTCGGCGAGCAGCAGCGCGGGCACCAACTGCGGACCCATCGGAACGGAGACGCCCAGGAGCCGGGCGTCCGCGGGCAGCCGGGCGGCCAGGTCGAGCGAGGCGTAGTACGCGCGGTAGACCAGCGTCCGGTCCGAGCGCAGCAGCGCCGGATCGGTCAGCCACTCGGCCTCCGGGTCGATCAGGTACGGCTGCGCCAGCGCGGCCAGCAGGAACGCCGGGCCGGACTCGGCGGCGAAGACGTGCCGGCCGTCCTCGTCGAAGAGGGCGTCGTGGTGACGGGCGAGCCAGCGGCCCGCGACGGCGCTCATCTCCTCGGGGTGGCACCCTTCCAGGCCGACGAGCCGGCCCGCGCCCGCCTCGGCGAGATGGCCGGGGTCGAGCAGGTGCAGGGCGAAATCCTCGTTGAGGTCCCACTGGTGGGTGCGGATCCTGCGGCTCTGGAGGAAGCCGGCGAGGACGGCGGTCGACGGGAAGTAGCGCCCGAAACTGGACTCGACCAGCGGAGGGAAGGCCAGGACGACGGAGCCGCCCCCCGGGGCGGCCGCGTCCGACTCGGCCTCCGCGGGCACGGCCTGGCCGGTCTCGATGCCGGGTGTCATGTCACTTCACCTCACCGGAGGTCGCGGGAACGGCGGCGATGCTGACCGTGTGGCGCCCGACCCGATCGGCCCGCCAGGGAGTGACCCAGTGCACGCAGCCGGGCCGGATCGGCATCACGGAAAGGCTGTTGAAGCGGGGCGGCATCAGGTGCTCGCGGCCCTCCTCGTCCCGGAAACCGAGAACGCCCCCGTCATCCGCCCCGTAGGCGGGGTCCAGATAGAGGTTGAGGACGAACAGGGTGTCCGACTCCGCGTCGGAGTGCTCCCCGAGCGTGTCGCCGTGCCGGTAGCGCGCGAACTCGACGTTGGTGGTCAGCGGGCTGCCCGACGCCGTCCACCGATGCAGCAGATCGCGCAGGACCGTGCCCATGCCGGCGAAGACGAAGAAGTCGGAGAGCCGGGCGCGGTGCTCGGCCGGATAGCGCGAGCCGTCGTCGAACAGGGCCGGGATGCCCCGGGCCACGTCACGGACTGCGGCCCGCTCCTCGGGGGCGGCGGCGCGCCACTCCTCCGGGGTCGCCGGCCGGGTGGCGAGCCGGTCGGGGTTCCACAGGACGGCCGACGCCTCCCACGTGGGCAGGGCCCGTACCGTCTCGCCGAGGGCCCGCGCCTGCTCGTGCGGCAGGAAGCCGTCGAGGTGGACGGGACGGGCGGGGACGGCGCGCAGCAGCGCGGCCAGCGCGGCGAGCTCGGCGGGGGAGCGGTCGGCCGGACGGAAGAGGGTACGGGCACGGGACGAGGCCGACGCGGCCGGGACGGCGCGGTCGGCGGTCGCCGCGGAGGCGTCGGCACTGTGCGGGGTGGTGGCCGGGCTGTGCGTCATGCGGTACGGCCCTTCAGTGGTCGCGGTCGGGCACGGTGGTACGGGTCAGGTCGTCCAGGTGCGTGGTGCCGGTGGCGGCGACGGCGGGCGCGGGGCAGCCCGGCCCGGTCAGGGTGACGCTGTTGACCTGGAACAGCGGCACGACCGGCGCGTGGTCGAGCACCACCGCCTCCGCCTCCCGCCAGGCCCGCTCCGCGTCCGGCCCCCCGGCCGCGCGCAGCGCCCGGTCGAGCGCCGCGTCCACGGCCGGCTCGGCGAACCCGAAGGCGCGGGCCTGCCCGGAGGTGCTGTGGAAGCCGGTGAGGAAGCCCGCCACATGGGCCAGCGGAGCCGGATTGATGCCGTACAGCAGCTCGTAGTCGAGCGTGGCGGCAGCCCGCGCGAAGCGCTCGTACGACAGCGGACGCAGCCGTACGGGATGGCCGAAGCGCTCGTGGAGGTCCGCCGCGACGAGGGCGGAGGCCTCACCGTTCGGCGCGAAGTCGGCGTAACTCAAGGTGAGTTCGGCTCGTCGGCTCCGTGGCGGAAGGCGCCCGGGAAGCAGTGGCCCGGTGGGCCGGGCGCCGGCATCGGCGCCCGGCTCCCGGGACTCCCAGAGGTCCGCGTAGCGGGACAGCGGAAGAACCGCCTTGTGGAGGAGGGCGCTCGCCGCCTCACGGTCGAAGCCGACGGAGAAGGCGCGGCGCCCGGCCGGAGTGGCGAGGGGGCTGTCGAGGCCGGGGTGCACCCACAGCTGGCAGGCCATGGACAGGCCCCGTACGGTCGCTCCGGGACGAGAGGCCGTCGAGGCGAACTCGCCCGGGGACAGACCGGTGTTGAGCGAGAGGTCGAGCCGGCCGTCGGCCAGGGCTGCGAACGCGTCGGCACGGTCCGCGTACACCTGGAAGACGAGCCGGTCGGGGGTGCCGGGCCCGGTGCGGCGGGACGGCTTGCGGCACAGCTCGATCCGGCCCTCGGCGCGCTCGGCCCGCACGGGCCGGAAGGGGCCGCTTCCGGTCCAGCCCCCGTCGGGACGTTCCCGGACGGGCGCGGCACCGGGGAAGGCGAGCAGCTGCGGCAGGTAGGGCAGCGGCAGCCGGGAGCGCAGCTCGACGACGGGAGCGCCGTCCGCCGGGTCGGGGACGACCCGGGTGACGACAGGGGATCCGGTGCCCTCGGGATCGTAGGCGGCGGGCAGCGGCAGGCAGGTGGGCCCCCAGGCCCGGTGGACACCGGCGGCGATCTCCTCCGGCCGCACCGGGCTGCCGTCGTCCCAGCACTGCCCGGGGGCCGGCCGCAGCAGCCAGGCCCGGTCCCCGTCGAGAGGCGTGAGCGAAGCGAGCGCGGACGGCGCCGTACCGGGACCGTCGGCGAGGTCGCGGGTGAGCGGATCGACCAGGGCGTCCAGGACGAGGGCCTGGTTGAAGTCCACGACGTGGAACGGGTCCAGGCTGAGCGGCCAGGCGTCGAGGTCCACGACGAGGGCGGTGGCGCGTCCGTCGCCCCGGGCGTGCTCGGTACCCACTTCGGCCACAACTCCCCCCGGTCGGTCGGCTGCCGGCGGTCCGCCGGACGTTTCGGCTGGGCCGTGGGGGGGGGGGGGCGCCGCCCGGGGGGGCGCCCCCCCCCGCGGGGGGGGGGGCGCGCCCCCCGGGGGCCCCCGACAGAAGGCGCGAACTACACCGCCCCAGGTCCCCCAGCGNNNNCGTACGGGGGGGGGGGGGGCGGGGGGGCGGCGGGGGGGGGGGGGGGGGCGGGGGGGGCCCGGCCCCCCCCCCCCCCCCCCCCCCCCCACGGCGGGTGATCAGCTGCGCACGCGGTTGCCGAGGAACTCGTTGAGCAGCTCACGCTTGAAGACGAGACCGTCGGTCTCGAGCTCCGGCGTACCGGCCGCGTCCTGCTGGCGGAGCTCGGCGGTCTCCTCGGTCTCCGGACGCTGGGCGTTGGACTCCATGGTGTTTCCCCTCTCTTCGAGTGGACGGGCGGCCAACGGCACGGGGATCACCCGTGCCCGACCACCCAGTGGTCGGCGACCCGGACGGGAAGTTCCCCGGACGGGTGGCCGGTTGTGACGGTGCCACGGCAATTTCTCTCGCTCAAGACCGCCATGAGAGATTGATCGGATTCAGGAGCATCACACCGGCCGGCAGAAGGTGGGAGATCGATGGGGTTTCTGGAGGTTTCCGGTCTTGAATACTGGTTGGCCGACGGGCGGATGCTTTTTCACGATGCGTCCTTCCGAGTGGGAGACGGCGACAAGGTAGCTCTGATCGGCGCCAACGGAATGGGTAAGACAACGCTGTTGCGCCTGATCACAGGCGAATTGAAGCCGGAATCCGGAACGGTACGGGTGGTCGGCGGACTGGGGGTGATGCCCCAGTTCATCGGTTCGGTGCGGGATTCGACCACGGTGCACGAATTCCTGGTCTCCCTCGCCCGCCCGGAACTGCGCCATGCATTTTCGGCCATGGAGCGTGCTGAACTGGCCATGATGGAATCGGACAGCGAGACCGTCCAGCTCCGATACGCCGAGGCGCTTTCCGCATGGGGCGATGCCGGCGGTTACGACGCCGAGGTCGAATGGGACCTGGTCACCCAGGCCGCGCTCCGACTGCCCTTCGGACAGGCCCGGTTCCGTGAGCTGCGCACCCTCTCCGGCGGGGAGCAGAAACGGCTCGCCCTGGAGGCCCTCTTCCGCGGCAGCGCCCAGGTGCTGCTCCTGGACGAGCCGGACAACTACCTCGACGTACCGGGCAAACGGCAGCTGGAGGAGACCATGGCGGCCTCCCAGAAGACCGTGCTCTACGTCAGCCACGACCGCGAGCTGCTCGCCGCGACCGCCACCCGGGTCCTCACCCTGGAAGCCGGGGGCGTGTGGGTGCACGGCGGCGGTTTCCGCGACTACCGCGAGGCCCGCGAGGCCCGCCTGGAACGCCTCGACGAACTGCACCGCCGCTGGTCCGAGGAACACCAACGGCTCAAGGACCTGGTCCGCACCCTCCAGCAGCAGGCGAAGGCCTCGGCGTCGATGGCGGGCAAGTACCGGGCGACGCAGACCCGGCTGGCCCGCTTCGAGGAGGCCGGCCCGCCGCCGGAACGCCCGGTCGAGCAGAACGTCCGCATGCGACTGCGCGGCGACCGCACGGCGGTCCGCGCGGTCCGCTGCGAGGGACTCGAACTGAAGCGCCTCACCCGGCCGTTCGACCTGGAGGTGTACTTCGGCGAACGGGTCGCCGTGCTGGGCGCCAACGGCACCGGCAAGTCCCATCTGCTGCGGCTGCTCGCGGCCGGCGGCAGCGACCAGGAGCTCCACGACCCGGACCGGCACGGCGAGCCGGTCGCCCACGCGGGCACCGCCCGCCTCGGCGGGCGGGTCAGGCCCGGCTGGTTCGCCCAGACCCAGCAGCGGCCCGACCTGACCGGACGCACGCTGGTGGAGATCCTGGGCCGCGGCGACGGGGACCGGGACGGCCGGGAGCGCGGCGCGGCCGTGTCCGCGCTGCGCCGCTACGAGCTCCAGACCCAGGCCGACCAGACCTTCGAGTCGCTCTCCGGCGGCCAGCAGGCCCGCTTCCAGATCCTGCTGCTCGAACTGCAGGGCGCCACGCTGCTGTTGCTGGACGAGCCCACGGACAACCTCGACCTGCACAGCGCCGAGGCCCTGGAAGCAGCCCTCGAACGCTTCGAGGGCACCGTCCTCGCAGTCACTCACGACCGCTGGTTCGCCCGGACCTTCGACCGCTTCGTCGTCCTCGACGACGACGGCGAGGTCCGCGAGCACGACGGCCCCTACTGGGGCCCGGGCATCCCGGCCTGAACCGGTCGGCAGGGCGGCCCGCCACCCGCCCTGCCTCGAAAACGGCGTCCCGATGTGCGAAGGAGACTCGGTGCCGGCCGACCGACGGCATGCGGTCCCGGATCGGGACCGGAGCGCCATGAGGGGACGCGCCCGTCGAGCAGCGCCAGAAGCCCGTGCCGACCAAGGTCACGCCGGCCCGCGCGGCCGCCCCGAGTGGCGACCAGCGCGGTGGCGGTCAGGTTCGTGGGCAGCTCGGTGATCAGTGCCACAAGGGCGTGTTGCTGCTGTCGCAGTTAGAGCAATCGCCGGATGCCGCGGTCAAGATCAGCCCGAAGACGATGAGAGCCAGGACGATCCAAGCTACATGGGCGAAATCGCCAATGCCCAGTGGAGTTTTCGGAGTGCTGTTCTGAGGGACCTGATTGTGGCTCTCGGGCTCGCCACTGGGTCCGTCATGTCCCTCTGCCGCCATCGTGTCATCCCCCCGTCGCGGTGTGTCCTCTCATGGCACGACGTCAGATCTCGTCCGTCAAGGCCTGCGGCGGGTTGCTGTCGAGAAGAGCCGCGCCGGCTTGACGGAGCGTCGCGGACGAGGCGGGAGCGGACGCTGCGCTTGTTGTTCCTCCTTTGACCCGGCCGCAGTCGGCCGAGGCCCGGCGTGTGCGGGCGGCCGAGTTGTTCGATCAGGGGCGTTCGGGTGCCGAGATCGCGCGGATGCCGGGGATCAGCGAGGAGAGCGTGCGGCGGTGGAAGCGGGTGTGGGAGGGGGGCAGCACCGATGCCTTGCGCCGGCGCCCGGCCACCGGGCGTCCGCCCAAGCTGGACGACGCCCAGGCCGAGCAGGTGCGGACCGCACTGGAGCAGGGTGCCCAGGCCCATGGTTTCGAGGCCGATCTGTGGACCCTGGAACGATTCGGCCTGGTCGTCGAGCGGGTGACCGGGGTGAGGCTGTCGAAGGCCTCGGCGTGGCGGCTGCTGACCGGCCGCCTCGGATGGAGTCTGCAGCGGCCCGAACGACGTGCGATGGAGCGCGACGAGTCGGAGATCGCCCGCTGGATCGCGCATGAGTGGCCGCGGATCAAAAAGGGACGGTGAACATGCGTGTCTGAATCGTCTTCCTCGACGCATCAGGCGTCTCGCTGCCGCAGCAGGTCCGCCGCGAGAGCGAGGCATTGGCCTTCGCGGAGGTCGTCACCGCCACCCTTATCGACACCCCGGCGACCGACGGCACCGCACCCGTAACGACCAGCGCGCCCCATGCCCCGGAAGCGCGCCGGACCCGCAGACGAGGCGTCGCGGCGGCCCTCGTCGCCCTCCTCTCCCGGAGGGGCCGGAGGAGCGAGGATCCGAGGGGCTGACCGGTACGGCGCCCCGCTCTACGATCATGCCCATGCCGACCTCCATCTCCTCCCTCCCCGTGCTCCGAGGCCGAGGCGGGGCCGTCCTGTCCGCCGAGGACGTCGGACTGGTCCTCGACCTCCCGCGCGAACAGGTCACCTTCACCCCCGACGGGCTGGGCCGGATACGTGCCGAGGGCCGCTCGGTCCTGATCGAACTGCGGGCGAAGGCCGGGGCGACGCCGCGCGTCCACCGCATCGACGACGTGGACGAGGCGGCGGCCACCGCCTTCGCCGACGGGGTCAACGCGATCCTGGCGAACCGGACGGACAGCGACGACGTCGACGGGGCCCCGTTCGCCGTGGTCCGCTCGCTCGCCCCCACCTGGCGGACGAGGTTCCACCGCCGGATCCTGCGGGGCACGCTGTGGCACCTGCTGGCGCTCGTCGTCCTCTGCGTGGTGGCCGGCTCGCTGGGCAAGTGGGACCTGGTGATCCTCACGGTCCCGATCGGCGGCATCGCCTGGCTGGGCCTGTGGATCGGCCTGTACGGAGTGATCCGGGCGCGGCGGGAACGCTGGCTGTACCGGCACGGCATCATGGTGACCGCCACCCGGGCCACGATGTCCCGCGGCGGATACGTCTACCCGGACGCGACCGGCACGTACCGCGGCTTCCTGCACGGCGAGGCCGGCCCTGCGATCACCGTGGCCCACCCTCCGGAGGACCCGGCGGACGTACTGGTTCCGGTGGCCCCCTTCACGCACCTGGTGGACACTTACGCCGGCGCCTTCCTGGTCGTCTGCGGCGGCCTCCTGGCCCTCATCCACGTCGTGATGACGGTGGTCTTCCTCCTCGACGGCTGACGAGCCCGTGCATGGTCATGGAGGCTCACCTCCCGATGTCACAGGGGCTGACAGCTGCTCGTCCTCTGCGACACCACCGGGCCGTGCGCAAGCTCCTGGTCCGCAACGGCTGGTCCTGCCGGGTCGACCGCCTCACCTCCGCACGATCTGAGGAGACGGGACGGCTGTGCCGCACAAGTGGCGCCGATGAGTTTCCGGCGGTTGTGTGGTCTACCTGTCGACGAAGGGAGCGCACCATGCGCAAGATCATCGTTTGCACGTTCCTGACGCTCGACGGCGTCATGCAGGCGCCGGGCGGTCCGGACGAGGACACGGGGAGCGGCTTCGAGCACGGCGGCTGGCAGAAACCGGTGGACGACGACGAGGTCGGCGCGGCCGTTGCCGGTTGGTACGAGCGCTCCGACGCGATGCTGCTCGGCCGCAAGACGTACGAGATCTTCGCGTCGTACTGGCCGACCGCCGATCCCGACAACCCGTTCACCGAGCGGATGAACAGCATGCACAAATACGTGGCGTCTCGGACCCTGACGTCCGTCCGGTGGCAGAACTCCACGCTACTGGAGGGCGACACCGTCGATGCCGTACGGGCGCTGAAGGCGTCCGACGGCGGCGACATCAACGTCGTCGGCAGCGGCGACCTCGCCCAGACCCTCATGCGGCACGGCCTCGTCGACGAGTACCGGCTGACCATCCACCCGGTGATCATCGGTACCGGCAAGCGGCTGTTCGCCGACGGCGCGATCCCCACGGCGCTGGAGCCGGTCAGCGTCTCGACGACGAAGGGCGGCACCGTCGTCGGCGTCTACCGGCCGAACGGCAAGCCCAGCTACGACAGCTACTGATGTCGTGTGCCGCAGGACTTCCGCCGACGACGCCTTGATCGCGATCGGCACCCTGGCCGCTGCACTCGCCCAGATCGCCCCCTGGGGACGGGGGAAGCGCTGGCCACAGTGAGGGCTGCGACGGTCGCAGCCCGTGGGCGACGGGCAGGCCCCGCGTATCGAGCGCCGCACCCGGCCCCGAAGGCGCGGTCTCGGCCCCGGATTCCAGGGCATCGGCCATGAACGCCGCCCTGTGCTCCGACGCTCGTTGATCCGGTCATGGCGACCACGACACACAGCTTCGCCGTTCCCCAGGGCGCCGCGGGCGAGGTCGGCGGCGAGCTGCCCGGTCGCCGGGCCGTTCCCACCGGGGTGGAGCTGCTCCAGGAGCTGGAGGCGCTCGATCGTCTCGCGAGCCTCAGCGGCGGTGAGCAGAGCGAGGCGGAGCTCGTCGGACCAGGGGCCGGTCACGGGTTCGGTGTCATGGCCCACGCCGTCTCAACGGCGCTCGCCCGGGCCGGGGCACGAGATGGGCGATGCGGGCCGTCCCCCCCACATGGGCGATGCGGGCCGTCCCCCCACAGGCAGGTCAGGCCGCTTCAGGAGCGCCTGAGCCCCAGGCAGAACGCGCGAGGCGGCCGACCATCCGCGCTCAGGGGTGGGCATTGCGGGCGGTCGGCCCTTCGGGCTTCCCAGTTGGTCCGAAGGGCCCCAAACCCAGCATAAAGCGCATGCCGTCCAGGACCTCGTCCGCATCCCAGTCGATCCGGTCGAGCAGTCGGCGGATCCGGCCCGGTCCCGCATGACCCGCCTCCTCCGACAGCGTCCAGCCGTTCTTCCGCTCCAGCGGAGCGAGAAGCCCCCGCCTATACGCCGGCGCCGACTCGCGCGGCTCCGACCTGGCAAGACGATGCACGAACCGCTCGTGCAAAACCTGCAGTTCACCTGCCCACGCTCGGGTCTCGACCGGTTCCCACCCATGACCAGACCAACGGATCACCTGCCCGACCGCCACGACGAACACCGTTGCGTTACCAGTGGACGGAAGACCGGCCGGAGTGCGTTTTGACGACGTGTTCGGGGTGAGGTGGGTCTTCGTCATATGTCGATCCTCCGCAGGAGCTGCCATGTCCGGTGGTGAGAAGACAGGGGCGAAGGGGGAGCGGGCCGAAAAGCTACTGAAGGAGGCGCCCGGCCGAGCCGTGGGCGACTGAGGCGGATGTGGACGAGGGAGGGGGCCGGATGACAACGGTCACTGGCAGGGGCATGGGCAGGGGCAGGGGCAAGGTGCGACGGGAGAGCACGGTGAGATCCGTGCGGGACCTGGTGCTCGTAGTGGGGCTCGTGGGCGCGATGGTCGGCGGCGTGGCCCTGATGTTCAAAACGACTCGCTCGACCGGTTCGCACCTGCTGGTGGTCCTCACCGTTCTCATACCGCTGCTGGGTGCCGGGACGGCGCTGTCCCGGTGGGGCAGGACCCCGATGCGCCGCCGGACCGGGGCCCTCAGGGCTGGTGCGGGGGCGAGCGCCAGGGACGGGGCAGTGAGTACGGCGCGCCTGCCGGTTGCGGAAGGCTGCGTGGAGGAGGGTGCCCTCGGCACCGGTACCGCCCCGCAGGACGCCGCCCCGGTCGTTGTCGAGACCGCCACGCCGCCCGCGGTCGACTCCGGGGCGCTGGACCATCTGGCCGTCGACCCAGAGGGCTTTGAGCACACGATCGCCGCTCTGTGCGCCCGGGACGGTTGTTCCCCCGTGGAGGTGGTCGGCGGCGCCGGCGACCTCGGCGCGGACGTGATCGCGACGACCGCCGACGGGAGGCGTGTGGTTCTCCAGTGCAAGCAGTACGGGAAGGACCATCGGGTCGGCTCTCCCGACCTCCAGCGGTTCGGCGGAACCTGCTACGCCGTGCACGAGGCCGACGTGGCCGTCCTCGTCACCACCAGCTCCTTCACAGAGCCGGCCCTGGAATACGCGGCCTCCTGCGGGATCGTCTGTGTCGACGGTACGGAGCTGGCGGCCTGGACCGCGTCGACGGTACCGGCCCCCTGGGTCGCCCGGGTGGGCGAAACGGCGCCTGGCACCCGGGACGAAACGATCCTCGACGGCTGAGACGGCCGTTGCCGAGGACGCGGTGCTCGTGCGCCCCGGTCCACTAGCGTCGCCCCCGGGCGTGAAACCACGGGGCTTTGGCCATCACGTCATGAAGCACGGCGATGGGCGCCTGGGCAAGACTCGATCGATTGAAGGCATACGGTTCCGGGTCCGGACCGGAGTCTCATGAAGCTCACGGTGAACTGCAATTTCCGGCCCGAGACCGGCACCGCGCAGTCGGCGCCACGGTCCCGGCCGGCCGGCTGAAGAACGGCAGGACGTACAAGTTCCGCAGCTCGCCGTACGACGGCACCCATTACAACACCGAATGGTCACCGTGGCGGCAGTTCGTCGTCGACACCACCGCACCGGCGGCCCCGCGAAGGTCTACGGCTACGCCACCTGCGGCGGGGACACCGTCTGCAACCGTGAGTTCGTCGGCCCGAAGTCCACCGGACCCACCTCCTGGACCACCGCCTCCTCGGTGGTCGAGCAGACCGTCCAGACCCGCAAGTCCACCTGGAAGACGGCCGCCGCCGACAAGTCCCAGTCGTTCGACCGGGGCAGCTTCCTCGGCTTCAAGGCGTCCGCCCGCCGGCGACCGGCGACAAGAAGAACACCCGGTGCGACGAGTACGTCTTCGCCTCCTCCAAGGAGGGCGGCGGTTCACAGGCGGGCGTCACCAACGGCTCGCAGTGCCTCCAGGCGCACGCCCGTAAGGACGCCGATGGCAAGTGGCGTCTCTACGACGACCTGAGGCCGCCGAACACCGCACCCACCTACACGGAGAAGTGTGCCCGTGCCACCCTGGCCGGCGCCCGGAACGAGCGTGCCGGATCCCGGCTCTCGGGCTTCTCCACCAAGCAGCGCATGCTCGACAACGACGCGTACTCCATCGACGTCCCCGGCCTGGTCGACCGCCCTGCCGTCGCAGGTGACGTCGGCGACAGGGACGGGGGCGTCGACCGGGATACGGAGCCAGGGGGCGGCGACCTCCGGGGAGACCCCGGACCGCAGGACCAGGCGCAGCATGTGGTCGCCCGGGGGCAGGAGGCAGGCGAGGCCTACGGAGGTCCCGGTGTTCCGCGTGACGTCGGCGAGGGCGGCGTCCACCGTCCGCCGGCGAAGACGTCCTCGGGCCAGGCATCGGCGGGCCCTCCCACGTATCGGACCCGACGTCGCGGGGCGTGGGCCCGCGCGACAGCCCGGGCCGGGGGCCGTAAGGGGGTGCCGGTCTCCTGCCGGGCGCTCGGACGGGGGTGTTCCAGACGTCAGACCGTGTTCTGTACGGAGGTGGTGCCGGTGCCGTTGTCCGTGATCGCGGGGGTGCCCGAGCCGCGGGCGGTGAGGTCGTTGCCGACGAGCCAGGTGCCGCTGGAGCCCGCCATCACGCCGATCGCGGCCCCCGAGGCGCCGCCGGTGACCGCGCCGACGGTGGTGGACTGGATGAAGGAGCCTGCCGCGTTCCCGCCGACGCGGACGGCGTAGCCGGTGGCTCCGGTGATCCGGTTGCCGCGCAGGGTGGCGCCGTTGACGCCCGTGTTGATGCCGGGGCCGGCGGTGGTGAGGACGGTGTTGTCGGCGACGAGGGTGCCGGTGGCGCCGCTGTCGACGCCGATGCCGTCGCCCTGGATGTCCGTGAGGCTGTTGCCGGCGACGACGGCGTGGGGAGAGCTCTGGACGTGGATGCCCTGGCAGTTGCCGGTGAGGGTGAGACGCAGGGTGGTGGTGACGGTGTTGCGCGTGACGGTGAGGCCGTCGGTCTGCGCGGCGTAGATGCCGGCCTCGCCCTTCACCGACTCGACGGTGTTGCCGGTGATGGTGATGTCGCGGTGACGGGCCCCGCCGGTGGGGACGGTGACGGAGATGCCGCCGCTGCCGTCGACACCACGGACCGTGTTGCCGGTGACGGTGATGCCACTGATCCCGTTTCCCTGGGGCGAGTTGAGATAGATGCCGTGGACGGCGACGTCGGTGACGGTGTTGTCGGCGATGACGGAGTCCTGCCAGTCGGCGGCGCGGATGCCGAAGGCGCCGCTCTTCTCGACCGTGTTGCCGATGACCCTGATCCGCCGGTGGAACACGCCCTTGGCGCCCCAGTGGTCGCCGCACAGCGCGCCGAACGGCCCGGTGGTGGTGCCGGCGCGCAGGGTGCAGCCGGTGATCAGGATGTCCTCGCAGGGGGTGGCGTCGTAGGCCGGGGCGGGCAGGTTGCCCTCGGTGGCACAGGTGATCTGGATGGCCTCCTTGGTGGTGAGGCTCGCGCCGTCGCCGGGGTGGTGGCCGTCGAAGACACAGTTCACGACGGCCGCGTTGCGGACCGCGTTCAGCTCGACGGCGTGGGCCGAGGGGGTGTCGACGAAGGTGCAGTCCTTCACCAGGATGCCGTCGCAGTGGGCGAAGCCGATGGCGTCGCTCTGCCTGCTGAACTGCGCGCCGCGCATGTCCCAGGTGCCGCCGAGGACGGCGATGTTCCCGGCGCCGGCGTAGCCGTAGGCGGGGGTGACGGAGTCGAAGTTCTTCAGCAGGGCGCCGCTGTCTCTGGTGCGGACGACGCGGGCGCCGTAAGCGGAGACGGTGGTGCCGGCTCCGAGGACGAGGCTCGCGCCGATCGGGTACGTACCGGGCGGGACCAGCAGTGTGGCTCCGCCCGGCACCGACTTCACCGCGGCGAGGGCGCTCTGGAAGGCGGCGGTGTCGTCGGCGGCGCCGTCGCCTTTGGCTCCGTGGGCGGTGACGTCCACGACCGCTCCGCCGCCGACGGCCGCGGCGGGCGCCGCGCCGAGCACGGCGCCACCGCCCCAGGCTCCTACGAATCCGCCCATGGCCAGCATCAACGCACGACGTTCCATGCGCCCCTCCCTCGTTTCCGCGTCCTCGACGTTCCGCAGGAGGGTATGTCAGG
Organism: Streptomyces sp. NPDC053513; assembly: GCF_044544765.1. Taxonomy (NCBI): domain Bacteria; kingdom Bacillati; phylum Actinomycetota; class Actinomycetes; order Kitasatosporales; family Streptomycetaceae; genus Streptomyces; species Streptomyces sp. NPDC053513. The sequence goes on along the minus strand of NZ_JBITXP010000022.1, from coordinate 49,114 downwards.
GGAGGGACGGGCCGGGTCAGCGGGCGGCGCGGCGGTCAGCGGGCGGGCCGCACCGCGACGAGCACGTTCTCGTTCCCGTCGCGGGTGACGAAGAGCCCCGAACCGGCCACGGCGGTGTGCCGGGGGATCTCGACGCCGGAGCCGAGCACCTTGGCGTCGCCGGTCGCCGTCCTCAGGTCGAGCCGGGCCACCACGGGGTGGGACGCGTCGCCGTCGACCGTGCCGTAGGCGACGCCGTCGTCGGCGATCGCTCCCACCGCGATCGTCTTGCGGTTGCCGTCGCCCTGGAGGCAGACGCCCCGCTTGCGCTCCAGGTCGAAGGCGACGGGGCCGGCGGCGAGGAAGCGGCCCGAGGGCGAGGTGACGACCGGATGGTCGCGGGAGTCGCCCGGGGAGGTGACGGTGGGGAACTCCTCGTAGGCGCAGTCCATACGGGCGAGGAGGGCGCCGGAGCCGACGTCGTGCACGGACCACACGGTCGGCCCCTCCGTCCCGTTCTTCTCGGCACCGTGCCACTGGGCGAGGAAGCGGCCGCGGGCCACGCCGTAGACGTCGCCGTTCCAGGACTCGGAGAAGCCGAAGGAGTGCGCCCGCGCCGCGCCCGGGGGCAGGACGGTGTCGCTGAACCAGGCGTCCGGGACGCCGAAGCCGTGGCCGAGGCCGACCAGGGGACCCTTCGGACCGGCCGCGACGACCCGGCTCCAGCCGCACTCGAGGGTCTTGCCCTCACACTGCTTCAGCAGCCCGGCGGGAGGCCCGTAGTCCGTCACCTTGCCGCTGACCAGGTCGACGGTGGTGCCCCACCTCGGGTAGAGGCCGTGGTCGCCGTGGGCGACGAGGACGCGGCCGCCGTCGGCGCTCACCCGCCATCCGTCGTCGTCCGCCTTCACGGTGACCGGCACGTCGATCTCCCGCAGCGGCTTGCGCCCGGTGGCCTGCCCGCCGACGGCGTCGAAGACGGCGAGGCGGACCACCTCGGTGCCGTCGTGCAGATCGTCCTTGCCCACCGTCCCGTGCGCGGACACGACGACGAACGTCCGCCCGTCCTGCTCGACCCCGAGCACGCGGGGGATGTCGTCGTCGTCCGCGTACTCGAGCCGTCGCGGCGGGCTCCAGACGGCCGAGGTCCACAGGACCTTCCCGCTGTCGGCGGCCCTGGTCCGCACGGCGAACCCGCCGGTGTCCGGCGTCAGCAGGGCCACGGCGGCGGCGCCGGGCAGGACGGCCACGGGCGGCTCCGCGTTCCCGGGCACCCACGGAAGGGACTCGTCCCAGCCCTTCGTTCCGTCGTAGGCCGGCGGGACGGACAGCTTGACCGGCGGCTTCGCGTCCCCGCTCGCCGAGGTCTCGGGACGGTCCGAGCCGTCCGGCGCGTTGCCGCAGCCGGCCAGCAGGGCGGCCGTCAGCGCGGCGGCCAGGGCGGCCGTCGCCTTCCCTGCACGCATGTGTGCTCCCCCTTGCGTGAATGATCAAATCGCCCCGAGATTAGCTTGTTCTTTATCCACCAAGATCTTCCAGACTTGCCGATGACCTTGAGGGCCTCGGGGCGTTTGGCGGGCTTGCCGACGTCGTAGAGCGGGGTGTCTGGTGTTTGTTCTTGGCGCCGGATGGCCGTCCGGGGCCGGCGGGGGCCGCTGCGAGTGGTCGGGCGAGCCGGAGCCGGGTGTGAGCGACGATCAGGATCCAGGTCCAGCGGTCCGCCGCCTCGGGAGTACGGAGCTTCGGGCGGTCCAGCCGAGGGTCTGCTTCGCGAAATCGCGGTCGAGCCAGGAGGAGCGACGGGCGAGCCTCGGGTGGACCCGGCCCCACGTCCGGGTCTCGGCCTTGCCGTAGTCGGTCGTGTCGGTAACCGTGGTGATCGCGGGCCCGGTCCAGGTCTCCGGTTCGGCGAAGCGGAACTCCGTGTCGAGCTTGGGCGGTCGGCCGTTGACGCCGTGCGTCCTCGGTGGCTTCGGCAGACGCGTCACGCGGTCGGAGCGGACCCGGCCGACCAGCTCGACGGGCAGGTCGCGCAGGACCCGGGCCAGGCGGGTGACGTCGTAGCCGGCATCGCTGACGATCACGATATGTGGGCCCCCGGCCTGCTGCGGGCCTGCGGCAATGAGCCGCTCGGCGACACCTCTCAGCGGGGCGGCGATGATCGCTGTCGCGTCGTCCGCCGGGCCGAGCCTCACCGCGTCCAGGATCGCCGTCCAGGAGGTCACATCCGACTCCAGCACGGCCACGAAGGAGCAGGGTCGGCCCGGAACGAACTGCGACGCCGTCTTCGCCCGGCCGTAGACGTGGCAGAACAGCCACCCCGCCGAGCACGGCGCGTCCGAACGAAGCCACGGTGACACATCGACCGCCAGGACAGACGTCCACCGTCGAAACGCGGCAGCGACAGCCCGGCCAGCACCGCCCGCAGCCGATCGACCTCGACCCGACCGTGGTTCAGGCGGCCGCACATTGCTCCGTGCACGCGACGGTGCTCGGGTGACAGCGTCAAGTCCACCGGGGTCTCACCGCACCGTCCGCACGCGGCGCCGTCCGCACACAGCACCGCGTCCGCCAGCCCGAACAACTCGTCGCGACGGGCGGTCGGACAGTCGTATAGAAGTCTCCCCGGAAGCGTGACGCTTCCGTGCATGCTGTCCCTCCGGACAGCATCAGGCAGCAGACCCACCCCCACGGCCTTCGTCGTGGTCACGTGCACCTTGGCCGGAGCACATGACCAGACGAAGACCACCCCCGCGTCCGGTGAATCCCCATGCGGGCGAATCCGTTCGGGACGCCGTTCGAGTCCGTGGCACCATGTACCGCATGATGACGCACCGAAAGGTCCATGCCGCGTAGACGGCCAGGGCGGGTCCGTGCCGGCGACCCAGGCAGCCACCGGACGACGGGGGCAAGGCTGGTCATCGACGGCCTGTCCTCGCGCGCGCTGTCCGAGATCATCCGCCTCGAGCGCACCCGCAACTATCTGCAGCCAGGCGATGTCAGCGCTGCTGTGCGCCTATGGCAGGACTACGTCCACCAGCCCGAGCCTGCTCTGTGGCACGACTACGAGTGGGGCAACGTGCACTGGTACTGCTGCGGCAACCCCCTCGAAGCCCGAGCCCTGCTCGACACGGTGATGCAGGCCATCTCGCCCCGAAGCGCCCGCGAACTTCGAAAGATCGTCAGCCGGTCGGACGCCGACTGGAGCCTTCCGTCCCCGCCCTATGCCGCGGACGGAAGATGAAGAACAAGCTGAAGGCATCGGCTACCGGAAGCCGGCGGAGAGGACCCGCTACCACCCGACCACACTCCGGCAAGGGCGTGCCCTCGTGGTCTGTGGTGAAGATCTTCGCCGGCGGATGCGACCTGGACCAGGAAGAGGGCCACGAAAGCTGGGAGGCCGCCCGCCGCGAGAAAGCCCTGCGAGAGCAAGCCCGCCGCCTCGGAGACGATCTTCCGCGAGCGGTCGGCGCGACCCAGGTCCTCAACCACGCCGAGCGAGGAGTGGTCCTGGCCGCTCTCCGGACGAAGAAGGGCTCCCCGCCATACCGGGTGATGCAGCGACGGTCTTAACCGAGTGCGAGAGTTCCGGACCGGGTGATACAAGGTCTGCGTGACTGAGGACCTCTACTTCCCCACCCTGCTGCGGATGATCGACGAGCGGTCCGCCGCGTTCCGCGCCGCCGTCGCCGCGGCCCCCGGCCTCGACGCCGACGTCCCGTCCTGCCCGGGCTGGACGCTGTACGACCTGGCGAACCACCTCAGTGAGGGGGACCGTTTCTGGGCCTACATCGTGCTGAACACCGCGCCGGGCGACGAGCGGCCGAGCAAGGACGGGCTGGCGGCGCCCAGGGAGCGCGAGGCCCTCATAACCTGGCTGGCCGACTCGACGGAGCAGCTGCTCACCGCTCTGCGCGAGGCCGGCCCGGACCGGGGCTGCTGGGCCTGGTGGGAGCCGCTGGCCTCGCCGCACACGGTGGCCGCCGTGGCCCGCCGCCGCGTCCCGGAGTCGCTGATCCACACCTACGACGCCCAACTGGCCTCCGGTACCCCGCAGGAGCTGCCGACGACCGAGGCGGTCGACGCCATCGAGGAGTTCCTCGCCACCGTCTGCACCGTCACGGTCCCGTGGCCGGGCGAGCCCGCCACCATGGACTACCACGCAGCCGAGGCCGGCTCCTGGCGCCAGACGGTGGACGCCGCCGGTTCCCGCTTCACCCGCCTCACCGCGGCGGAGGCCGCCGAGAGCAAGCCCACCGCCGCCGTCTACGGCACGGCGAGCGAGCTGGCCCTGCTCATGTACATGCGCATCCCGGCCGGTTCGCTGCGGATGGAGGGCGACGCCGACCTGCTCCAGCGGCTGCAGGACTGGGGCTGAGACCGACGCGGGTGCGTGTCGACGTGTTCGGGCAGCAGAGCCACGGACTGGTGCCACAGGGGTCCGAGCAGGCATGACGGCAGGACAGGCGCGAGCCCTCCTGTGATCACTGAGCGCAGAGAACTCCATGATCACCTGGGCTCGTGCCCGCTCTGTATCCGGGGGCGTGCCGGGCGTGCCCAGCACGCCTACTGCCGGGCGCTCTGAAGCGACCGAGTTGCAGTTCTGCACGCTTCCGCGCTCCACCGCCTGCTGGATCGTGCACCGCACGACCCAGCCGTCGCTCCAGCAGACGAGGGCCTTCCTCGTCGGCTGTGACGTCCCACCCGGTTGTCACGGCCCGTGCGCCAGGGCCTGGGAACGCGCGCACACTCAACAGCGCAGGGACCTCGCCAAGGAACGCTCCAAGGCAGCGGTCCGGACAACTCCCGGCGCCTCGACCCGTATCAGATCTCCCGCGAACCTGGCTACGTGCCCAGAGAGCCCTCCCGCAGCATTCACTCGCCGTGGACTGTGGCCTGCGCGCTCAGCGGTGAGGATGTCCGGCGCGTCCGCCTCGGCCACGCCGTAGCAGGACTCAGGCCTGTCAGCTGCCCACGATGTGGCCGCAACCTGCAGGAGGCTCCAGCCGACCGCCGATGCTCAACTTGATGGGGTGATGTCGGGTGGTGTGGGCCATCGGTCACCCGCGCCGGTGACCGCCGACCCACAGGGGCTGGCCCTCGGTGTGCATACTGTGACCGGTAGAGGGGCCGTCGTCCGACTGAACGGCGATGGGTGGGGCCGGACAGACCACGGGCCGGGCCGGACGATCAAGGAGACCAGCGATGGATGCCGAGGAATGCTGGCGCCGCTACGGGCCTCGCCCCGTCGGCGCGGACCTCGACGAGATCCGTGCACTCCTCAGAGAGCACACGGCGCGTGAGCGACGCGCCCAGGGCGAGGGCGACACCGAGCTGATGAGGCTCTGCTGCTTCCAGCTGTTCAACAGCGGCGACCTCGACGACGTGCTGCTGATCTGGAGTGCGAAGCAAGCCAGCTTCGACGCGGCGTGCTCGATCGACATCGAATTCCTACTGGGGCACGGGCTCGACGCGACGAAGGCCCACCTCTCGGCCAACCGTGCACCTTCTGCGACGGCGGCCCTGGATCGACTGCGCGAGCTCGAGGCAGACGGTGAATTCGAGGGCTTCTCAGTGGAGGAGCGCTCCGCCTCCTACAACCGGTACTACGGCGACTGACGAATCTGCAGCGCCGTTCAGTCGTCCGTGATGAGGCCGGTGCTCGCAGGGCAGCTGTCGACGAGATCCGGGCGGTACTGGATCTGCTTGAGCCTGCGCTTCACGGCCCTGGTGATCTGGCCCAGGTCGGCTGCGGCGAGGTTGCCGATATCGCGCTTGACCAGCGACCAGATGCCCTCCTGCGAGTTCAGGTCCGGCGCGTAGGTGGGAAGTTGGAACGCGGTGAGCCAGGCGGTATTCGCGGCGATGAACTCCCGCATCCCGGCGGTCAGGTGGAGGCGGACGTTGTCCCAGACCAGCACGGTCGGTCCGCCGAGCTGGATGCGGGCGCGCACCAAGAGGTCGCGGAGATCCCGCCAGCCGAAGCCCTTCGGCTGGCCCTTGCGCCCTCGGTACTCGCGGATGGCGTAGATCAGCCGGGACCGCTCGCCCGGCTTGCAGCAGGTCATACCCGCCGTCGACGCCCGTCCGGAGCCCCGGCCGCGAACCCGGACGACCGGGGTCCGGCCGATCCGTCCCCAGGTTCGAGAGCGCGGCGGCGATCTCCCGGTTCCTCTCCGCGCCCTCGAAGCGTTCCACGGCTTGCAGCCGGATCCGCTCCCGCGCGGCCCTCTCGGCGTCGGTCAGCCCACCGCCCTGCGCGTACCTCACAGCCCCACAGCTACGCAGCCGGCAGGCCGGGGTCAGGCAAACATCCCCGACATCACCCAATCAGGTTCAGTGGCGACGACACGTCGGTCTCTGAGAGACCGGCACCGCCCAGCGTGTCGAGCAGCCCCCATGCCCTGTGGCTCCCGGCTTCCTGCTGGGAGCCACAGGGCATGGGGGAGGCGGTACGGCCGGGGGCGGGTGGGCCGTCGGCCTGGAGGTCCTCGGCCTTCCCGCCGTCCGCGGTCGGGCCGTCGGCCGGCGGGGCATGTCTGCGGGCGGCTGGACACCGTCGGCGGCGTCGGTGTTGCCGCTGTTGCCGGGCTGGGTCTCGGTGGTGGCGGGAGGCGCGGCGGTGTCGTCCTTGCCGGAACCGTTCATGACGGCCCACCGGCTGAGGAGGAGCGCCGCCAGAAGCGTGAGGAAGACGATCGTCAGCCGGGCGACCCTCCCCGTCCGCGCAACCGGCACAGCGGCAGGGCCGGACGTCGGGGCTGCGGCAGGGTCCTGGGACGGCGCGCCGACTGCCGAAGGCCCGGCACCGTCACTGCCCGGTGCCGCCGGCTTGCCGGTCACCGCGGCACCCGCACCCGCAGCCGCGGCCTGCTCGAGTGCCGCGCCGGCGGCCTTCCACAGCCCCACCAGGTGCTGCGCCTCGAACCGCGGCCGCTTGCTGAGCCGCTCGATCGCATCGCGAGGCGGGAACGACTCATCCTTCAGTACCCGGTTACCCCGAATCCTCACCTCGTCAGCACCGCCCACCAGGACGGCACACCGCTCCTACGTCTCCCGTACCAGCGGGAAGGTGGGTCACGCGATCAGCACCTGCTCGCCGCCCGCGGCCACGCCGTCAAGGCCGTCCAGGTCCAGCTCGACCCCAAGGCCGACGGCGTCTTCGGCAACAAGGACGAGTGCGCCTCCGGGGTGGGGTGGCTGCCCAGCGGCGCCTACCGGGTCCAGGCCCACTTCACCAACCGCGACGGCAACGCCGTCGACGGTTACGCCATCCAGCCCCCGACAAGCCCTGCCGCCCCGAGGCCGGCACGAAGCAGAAGAGCGTCCTGCGTACCGACCTGTTCATCCACAGCGAGACGACCTGCTACGGCACCCAGGGCAAGGGCACCCCGGTCCGCGACGACGCCGACCGCCGGGAGAACGCCAACGACTACAAGTCCCTCGGCTGCATCAAGCTCACCCCCACCGACATCAAGGACCTCTTCAAGCGCCTCGACCAGGCCCGCTGGCCCAAGAACCTGATCCTCTACGTCAACTGACCCGCTCCTCCCCGACCCGCCCCCGGCAGCACCTGCCGGGGGCGGGTCGGCGTTCTCGCCCCGGCCCTCGAGTGCGGCTGCGTACGGAGCGAGAAGGGGAGCGGAAGCAGGGGCTTGATGGAGGGCTGACGGGCGTCCGATCGGGCGGAGAGGAAGACCTGAGGGGCGTGGGACGTCTTCCCCCGCCCCGCCGGCTCCTACGCTGGCTTGACGATCAAGGAGGTCGGATGCTGTACCGGACCGTCCATGGCGTACGCGCCGCGGTACTCGCTTTGCTGATGCTGCTCGGTATGACGGGACTCGTCGCCTGCGATCCCGACAAACCGAACCCCGCCCCCACAACCGAGTCGACCGAGAGCACCGACACTCCCACGTCCGAGGAGCCGGATGCTTCTCCGACGCAGGACACGGGCGGTCCCTCGACGGAGGAGACGCGGGAACCGACGAACACGTCGCCCGGCGGCTATGTCCCTCCCCCGCCTCCCCCGCCGGAGGCGACCGCCAACGAAACGACCGAACCGCCCTTCGAACCGACCCAGACGGCCCCTCCGCCGACGCCCGGGCAGCCTTCGCCGGGTGACTCCGAACTTCCAGAGCCGGCTCCCGAGAGAACGTGAGCGAGCCCTTCGCGCACGGGACGGAGCAGCCCCCGCCCAGCGCCGGGAAACCGCCGCGTCAGGACGGGGGCGATCTCTACGGGCCGTCCGCCCTCGTCAAGATCGTCGTCGCTCAGGGGACGTTCATCGCCGCGCTGATGTTCTACATCGGTGCGATCTACACCAGCACGTACTACGCCTACTTCAATCTCCGCTGGGGTTCGCTGAACCTGGGGTTCAGCCAGGTCGCCCTGGAGAGCCTGAACCTGCTGAACCTGGACATCATGGTGGCAGTCGGGTGCGTGGCCCTGCTGGTCTGTGTCCCGTGGAGCCGCCGGCCCCGTCGTGTGACGCGGATCGAGGCTGCCGCGGCACGCTGGTACCCGCTCTTCGTGGTCGTAGGGATCGTGCTGCTCGCGTTGTGGCAGGAGATCCAGCCGTACGGCTGGACCGGGCCCCTGACCATCGCTGTCGGACTTCTCCTGAGCCAGTGCCGGGATGCCGAGGGGCGGCGTCCGCAAGGGGTCCGCCGCCAGGCTGTCCCGGTCTTCGCCGCCGGCGTCTTCCTCTTCTGGACGGTGACCAACGTGGCCTGGCAGCAGGGCAGGCAGGACGCCCAGGCGCACGCTGCCGACGTCACCAGATGGACGGGAGTTCTCGTCCTCAGCACCAAACCACTGAGCTTTCCGACGGGTTCGGTGCGGGAGCAGAAGCTTCCGAACGACCGCCTGCACCCTTACCGGTACTCGGATCTGCGATTGCTCACGGAAGACGACGGCCGCTACTTCGTGGTGCCGCGCAACTGGAACGCGCAGGTGGACGAGATCTACGTCGTTCGGGAGAGCGAGACCATCTGGATCGCGCTGACCCCCGGCACGCGGCCCCGGCTGATGGGCTGAAGGGGCTGAGGCGGCTGCTGATCAGACAGCGACAGGTGCATCACCCTCACCCCGGCCATGGCCACGCCCCCGCCCGACCGCGTCCGCCCTGCGGGACTACGCGCATGACGGTATCCGTCTGATCTCCTACGCGACCGCGCTGCTCGGCAGCATCCTCATCGTCACGTACGTCGAGGTCGACTGAACGAAGGCCGCCGGGCCGTCGGCGACGTCACCAGGTACGTCATCGCCGCGGGCCGGGTGTAGTCCGCCCGGTCGTCCACCTGCAGATCCAGTACTCCGGCGCGTCGCGGCCGCTACGATCAGCCCGGGAAGTGGGCCGACGGGTTGTTGGCGCGCTGCCTTTTGTGCCCCGTTCCGACCTGTGGGGCACCGTCGTGCTCCCTGTGCCGGGGCGGCGATGGCACTCCCGACGCGTTGGTCTCACGTCGCCTGCAACGCTGCCGGCAGGCCGTTCAATCGTAGGCGGGTGGCGCCGCGGAGGTGGGGCAGGTCGTCCTCCGGCCGTGCGGACGGCGCCAGGAAAGCCGCTTGTTCGGTCCAGCGCAGGTGGGTGCCGCTGTCCGCGGGGTGCAGCTCGACCGTCACCAGCGAGGTCCATCGCGTGACGTCGTCCACGCGGGAGGTGTACGTGTAGACAATCCTCGAGGTCGGCACGATGTCGAGATACCGGGAAGCGTAGGCGAGGCGTTCCGGCGCAGAGCCCGCGACCGTGAAGACACTCGATGCGGTCTCACCGCCGTTCACCGCGAAGGTGTGGTCGTAGGAGACCCGACGGCCCGGCAACGCGAACCATCGGCGCCGCACCGGGCTGTCGGTGAAAGCCTCGAAAACCGTGCCCGGGGCCGCGGTCAGACGCCGTTCCACGGTGAAGGTGTCGTGCCGTACGGTCGCGACCGCGCTGCCGACGGTCCTGTCCATGGCCGAAGTCGACGCGGCGGGTTCCAAAACCATGTTTCCCTCACAGGAATTGAAGCGGGGGCGGGCGCGTGCCCTTGATTACCATCTGTATGTAACGAGGACGGCGACACCGTGATCAAGACCTCGCCCTCACGCACTTCGAAGTCAGCTACGCACCCGGAGGGAACAGACGCATGGGATCCACGCCAGGTGCGCGAGCGGACGCCGCAGCAGTGAGCCCCGAGTGCGCGTCGACCATCGAGCTCGTGCGTGATGTGCTCGCCCGTGTCGGGGACAAGTGGACCGTCCTGGTCATCACCAACCTCGCCGAGGGCCCGCTGCGCTTCACGGCGCTTCACAGCCGGATCGCCGGGGTGTCCCAGCGCATGCTCAGCCAGACGCTGCGACTGCTGACCCGTGACGGCCTCGTGCTGCGGACGGCTTACGCCCAGGTACCGCCTCGGGTCGAGTACGAGCTCACACCCCTGGGTCGGTCACTGAGCGACACCATCACGCATGTCGTGTGTTGGGTGCAGGACCACCAGACCGAGATCGTCCGCAACCGCGACGTGTACGACCTCGGCGATTCTGCGGAACGGTGAATCGGCAACCGGACGGGCGTCGCCGCTTCCCCCCCCTCGACACTCCCTCCCGTCCCGGAGGGAGAACAGCGGCTGCGCTTGGCCGGGTCGCACGAATCACCGCGTCGGACGGGCCGAGGCGACCAGCCTCGGGCCCGCCGGCCGATGACCGGCCCCCACCGCGCACCGCATGACCTGCCCCCCAGCCCTCTTGTCTCGGCCGGGGCCGTGCCTGGCGGCGACCCATGGGCTTGGCCGGCGCTGCCTCCCGCAGCTCTTCGCGTCAAGGCGAGCCGAGGCGCTCTCAAACCCGTAGGGCCCCGACCGGGGGAGTGGTCGGAGCCCTACGGGGTGTGGGGTGGTTTAATGCCGGAAGGTGTCCTTGATGTCTTCCTTGGCCTGGCGTGCGTGGCCCTTGGTCTGGTCGGCGCGGCCTTCGGCGGTCATGCGCTCGTTGCCGACGGCGCGGCCCACGGTCTCCTTGACCTTGCCCTTGGCCTGCTCGGTATGAGCCTTGCTCTTCTCCGTGCCCGACATCGGGACCTCCTCGTGAAGTAACCGGATTGGCCTTGACCCCCGCCTGCTCGCCCCGGCCCGTCCTAAACACCCAGAACCGGCATGACTCACTTCTCCGTCTGTCTCCAAGCAGGCTGTTGGCAGCGGAGCATGCCCCTGTGGTTGCGGCCCCGGCACCGACCGCTCGCGGTGTTGGAATCGTCATCGAGGCTCCCCCTACACAGTGACGTCCGGGGCCGGGGCGAGGTCGTCGGGAAACCGCCGGCACCGACCTCGTCCGAACTGATGGTTCTGGGCTGTGCGCGAGGTACTGCTCCGGCTGGAGGAGCTGCTCTTCCTCACGGATCAGGGGATCAGGGTGGAGTCGGTGGAGGAAGATGGCGAGGTGGTCCGAGTCGGTGTCCGACGCCGGACGGCCGGGGCTCGGGGCCCGGGCTGCGGGAACTGGTCGGGACGGGTGCACGGGTCCTGCCTGCAGTCTCCCGCTGACCTCCCGGTGACGGGACGGCGGGTGGTCAGCATCGACGAGTACGCGATGCGCAGGGGCCGTGTTCACAGGACCGTGCTGGTCGACGTCGAGCCACGCAGGCCGGTGGACCTACTGCCGGATCACGAGGCGGGCACGGTCGCGATCTGCCGCGATCGCGTGCAACTCACGCGCTTCCTCCTGGACTTCGACCATCCACGGGGCCGGCGAGTCCTCTCGAAGGACTCGTTCGAAGTGATCACGGGCCGTGTCCGGGTCCCCGACCAGGGCGGCTGCGAATCCAGAGTCACATCCCTCCCAGAGGAATCCCCGCCGCACCGGCCTGGCCGTCAGGTATCGGGCGACGTCCGGCAGAGCCGGGAACTTCTCCCTCAGCGCGGTCACGTTCGCAGCCGCCTGCCGACCGGTCTCGACAACCACAAGAAGTGATCGAAGCCACTCCGTGTCAGAGCGTCGGCCGTCAGCCGGAAGCGGGCCGATCCGAACCGTGGCGCCCCGCCGTCCGGCTTGCGACGGAAGTCCAACGCCTCGTAGACGGGCCGTTCATGAGCGGCTGCTTTCGTCGTACGCTCCGCCGAAGATCCGGCTCTCCCGGCGCCACCGGTCACCGCCTGGATGCGCGGTCAGGCCGCCGTTGCCGGTTCCCGTGACGAACTGCGAGCGGTAGACACCGTCCTCGGCCATGGCGTCCAGGATCGGCCTGCCGTGCAGCAGACGGTCCGGGTGGAAGGAGAGGGGCACCCGCGACGCCAGGCCCTTCGGAGGGCCCGACGCCAGTTCCGGGACGTGCCGAAGGGCCCGTTCCGCCGCCGTTTGGGGGGAGGCTGCGGAGCTCATCGGCACGGTGTTGCCCAACTCGATCAACCGACGTACTCGGATTGTCCGCCGACAGCCCGTTCCGGCGCCACGGAGCGTTGACCGCCGATCGAGAGGACCTCTTACGGTCGGCGACCGGCGGCCGCGCCGCAGGGATCGTCGGCCAGGGCGATCGTCGTGGTGATGCGCTTGCCCACGGGCTCACGGTGGACGGCGAAGCTCTGGCCGACCGCCATCACGATCTCCAGCCCGTGCTGTCCGATCCGGGTCGGGTCGGGCGCAAGGACGGTCGGCGGGGTGGGGTTGCTGTCCCACGCCGTCACCTCGACCGCGCCGCCGACGACCTCCAGGGTGAGCAGGCACGGGCCGGGCGCGTACTTGCGGGCATTGGTGACCAGCTCACTGACCACCAGCTCCACCGCGTCCATCGCGTACTCGGACACCGGCAGACCGTGCACGGCCTGTACGTCGGCAAGGAAGGCACGGGCCAGTTCGCGGGCGACGGCGATGTCCTCGCTGCCCTCGAAGAGGCCGGACACCGACACGATGTCCGCCATCAGCGGCCGACTGTCCGCAACACCTGCTGTCCGCTCCATCACCGGTCTCCCTCACCACGCGCCCTTGTGCGCGGCTTCGTATACCCCCCGATCGGATCCTCACACCGAGCGGCTTCGGAGTTCCGCGAGGGGACGGTGTCGATTCAGCCGCGCCCTTCCGAAGGGGGCGGCTGGATCGGGGGCGAGGAAGGGCAGAACCGGCTCTGGGGGATGATCAGGAGACTGACGGAACCGCTGCCGAACCGCGACGGCGGTGTGCGAGGGCGGCGATGCGCGGGGGAGGTTCTGCCGGACGCTTCGCCGGCATGACGGATCGTCCCGGGGCGGTGTTCCCGCCGCGGGCGCGGCTGCCCCCGAACGCCGAGGAGTGATCGCGCCACCCCGGCGTGCGGTCAGAGGCGGACGGCGATCAGGGCGATGTCGTCGCGGGCGCCACCCGCGACGCCGAGGCGGGACAGGACGGCGTCCGCGAGACGCTCCGGACTCATGCCCACATGGTCGGAGAGGGTGTCGGTGAGCTGTTGCAGGCCCTCGTCGATGTCCCGGTCGCGGCGTTCGATCAGCCCGTCCGTGTACAGCACGAGGTGGTCGCCCGGGGTGTAGGACACAGCGGCTTGCGGTCGCGGGACGTGGTCGGGGCGTGCGCCCAGCGGCGGGTCGGTGGCCTGGTCCAGCAGGTCGCAGCTGCCGTCGGGATGCAGCAGGACAGGCGGCGGGTGGCCGGCGCTGCTGTACGCGATCTGCCGGCGGCTGCCGTCGATGACGGCCTGGACGGCGGTGGTGGCCAGCGCCCCTTCGATGGACCGGGCGTACAGGCCGAGCACCTCCAGCGACCTGGCCGGGTCGGGCAGGGCCCGGACCGCGGCGCTCAGCGCGCTGCGGAGCATGCCCATGACGGCGGCGGCCTCCAGGCCGTGACCCACGACGTCTCCCACGGCGACGGCGAAAGCGCCGTCGGGCAGATCGACGACGTCGTACCAGTCGCCGCACACGTTCAGCGACCCCACCGCGGGCACGTAGCGCACCGCGATGTCCGGGTGCCGGTCCAGGTCGGGCGAGTGCAGCATGGCTTCCTGCAGGGTGAGGGCGACCTGGCGTTCCCGTGCGTGCGCCTGTCGGAGTTCCTCGTTCAGCCTCTGCAGCTCCCGCGCCCGTGCGTACAGCTCGGCTTCGATCACCTCCCGCCGGCCTCGGGGCCCGCTCGGCGGGCCGGTCGGGCGGGAGCGGACGAACTCGGTCACGTCCTCCACCCGGTGGATGATCCACGTCACCTGCCCGTCCGGCCCGAGGACGGGGGTGTTGATCGGTGACCACCACCGCTCCTCGAACGTCCCGGCGAGGGACGGCACGGGGATGTCGTACTTCTGCACCGCCATCGTGTCCGGCTGCCTCGACTGCAGGACCCGCTGCAGCGAAGCGTTCAGGTTCCTTACTCCGTCCGCGTTCTCGTCCGCCGGATTGTCCGGGAAGGCATCGAACACGTGCTGGCCGACCAGGTCCTGTCGGCTCCGGCCCGTGGCCTGCAGATATGCCTGGTTGACGTCGACGATCACCAGGCCTGGATCCAGCACCAGATACGGACTGGGCGTTGCCACGAACAACGCCCGGTAGTCAATGTTCGGCTTCATTGGCCCTGCGTCCGTTCTTTCCGCCTCTCAACGGAACCGGCGCCGACTCGGCGGGGCCCTGCCGGACGCCGGCGATCACGACGGAGGGGGAGAGACGTTCGACCGACTCCCACGCTCGATTATCCCAGGACGGCCCCGGCAGCACCCGAGGAGACGGGCAGGGTGCATGGCGGCGGCCGAAACACGGTCGTTGCCCTGACACGGCTCCGATGCCCACGGGCATCGAAGCCGCAGACCGTACAGAACCCAGCGCGGAGGTCCGGCCCGCGCATCACTCCAGCATGCGCAAAGGTCGAAAAGAACACGGGTGAGTGGCATTCCTACGGCGGGCGAAGTGACACAGCGCTACATGCCCGCTCGTTACCGTAGTCGTACGAGGACAGGACCGGAGCTACGGCATCGCCGTCGCCAAGACCGCCGAGCGCCTCAGCGAGAGCCGACTGGTCGCCTCGGTCCTCGGTGGGGGATACGGAGATCAGGGAGGCGCTGGAGCTGCTGCGGGGCCGCTCGGCGGTGAACACCTGCGACGTCCGCCGCGGTGCCGTGCGGCCCTGGACCGTTTGGGGCTCCGACCACGGGTACGAGGATCCGCCGGTGCCGCCTGGGCGAAACGGTTGATGGTGCCGGACTCCGAGAGCCCGGCAAGGTCGTCGGCCCGTCGTGACGTCTGCCCGCACACCGGATCCGTCCGGCTTTCGTACGGGCAGGCCCGCGCGCAGGAACTCCTGCGCGCGACGTCCACTCGGCCGCGTCCCGGTCGGTCTTCTGCTGATCGGTCCATGAGGTGACCACCATCGGAAAGGTCGTGGTGTCCTCGTCATGAGGTGTACGCCGAAAGAGCGGGAGCCCTGTGTCAGGGCCGGAGCCCGATGCGGTTGAGGGCGACCGTGCTGAGGTCGGTGATGGCTTGCCGGTCTCCCCGACGCCAGGCGTCGGCCCATCCGCCCGGCGGGGCCGGGTGCTCGGCGAGTGCGCCCGGAGGGCCGGTGAGAGCGCGCAGGGCGAGCAGGTCCGCTCCTCCGGGAGCCTCCGCGAGGCGGCGCAGGGCGCTGCTGCGCCGGATCCAGAGCAGACGCGGCGGCAGCCACAGCAGCAGGACGAAGAGCACCGGGACGAGGATGAGGGCCGTCGTGATCACGTCGGCGGCCTGGCTCACGGTCTCCTGGAACGACACTCCCGCGTCGGCGAAGTTGGAGCCGGCGTCGGCCGCGGCCTGGAGCGGCTTCTTCAGGATGTCGCCGACGAGCGGCACGTCCGATGCCGCGTCTCCCGCGTTGCCGAGTTCTTCGGCGAGGGTGCCGCCGGCATCCTCCACCTTGCGCCCCGGTTCGGCCAGCAGCAGGACCGCCTCGCGGACGGCGAAGGCCGCCCGGACGACGGCGGCGATCAGGGCCACGGCGATCAGGTCCACCAGGACCTGACGGTTTCGGCGTGCGCGGGTCTGGGCGTAGAAGCGCACTCAAGAGCTCCTGTTCGAGTCCGGGCGTCGATGAGGTCCGGCCGAGTCCCGGCCGACCGGTCGTCGGATTCCACTGTTCCACCGCGCCTCATGGCCAAACCTGTAAGACACGAGGCGCCCCGGAAGGGCTGTGCCGAAGCCCCGTCTGCTTCAGGCCGGGGGCCACGGGCGGGCGCATGCACGCTGCTGGGGGTGGGAACGCATTCGTTCCGGCTGATGAAGACAGGTCCGGACGACCGCGTCCAGGGCCCGGGGCAAGGCCCACGCAGGCTTGGCCCCGGCCTCACCCAGCGACTGAGCCCGACCTGCACCGTGACCGGGAGCGTGACCCGGCCGACGCGCAGAGCCGACGACCCCGTCGGCGCGCAGAGTCGACCGGCGGCAGCTGAGGTCCCGCGCCGATGGACCGGACGACCGTCGCCCTCGTCGCCTCAGCCACAGCCACCGCGACCTCAAGGGGAGCGCCCCTTGTCGCCGCGTGACGGCGCTGTCCGTGTTCTGGAAGCGGGCTTCTGTCCTGGTCGGCGGGTGGGGGTCAGGTTTCAACCGGCCGCGGGCGAGCACGCGCCGGGTGACGAGGACATCGACTCGGGGAGGTAGCGACATGGCCGCGGAACCGCAGGAGCAGGACGTCGTGGAGGCGATCCTCAAGGATCACCGGACCATGGAGGAGCTGTTCCGGCAGATGCGGAGCGTGGAGGCCGATCGTGCGGGAGCGCTGAAGAAGTTCTCCGCGTTGCTCATCGCCCATGCCGAGGCAGAGGAGGCCGGGGTCTACGGAGCGCTGAAGCGCTTCAGGAACGTGGACGACGAAGAGGTCGAACACGGTGTGGAGGAGCACGAGGAGGGCAACAGGGCGCTCCTGGCGCTGCTGGAGGTCGAGGACGTCGGTTCGGAGGACTGGGACTCGAAGCTGGAGGACCTGGTCGAGGCCGTCTCCCACCACGTGGACGAGGAGGAGAGGACGATCCTCAACGGAGCCCGGGAGAACGTCCCCGACGAGCGCAGGGCCGAGCTGGGCGCCGTGTTCCTGAAGGAGCGCCGGAGGCAACTGGAGTCGGACTGCGGCAGCATCGAGAACGTCCGGGCCGTCGTCGGCGACCGATGAGAGCAGCCGGCCGCCTCGACCGAGCGGGTTGAGGCCTGCCGGTACGCGTTCCGTCCGGGGCGGCGGCCCCGGTGGACTGCCCGTCGATCCCGATCGCGGTCCACGCCCGTGCTTCCACTTCGAACCCGGTGGCTACGGCACCCTGCTCTCATGGAGGTCCCGGAACAGCCCAAGGCGTTCTCCACGGGGAACCGGTCGTGCCGGTCTGGGACGGGCTGTCCGCCCGAAGAAGGGCGCCTCCGGCAAGATGACGGCATGTTCGGTTCCGGCATCGCAGGCTGATCAGCCGGCATCATCGGACGGCCGTGGCGAAGTCGTGCAGGAGCACGGGTGTCGTCCGCGGGGTCTTGCCGGCCGGACGCCCGCGGGAGTCCGGAGGGTCCGGGACCTCAGGGACGACGAGTGGTTCTGCGACTGCCCGGTGCTGTGCGACTCCGATGGCGAGCAGGTCGGATCAACCGTCAGTCAAAAGCTGGGTGCTCTCTCTGACGATCGCCTTCGCCTTCGAGACGGGTCGCGTGACCGTCCTCAACAAGGCTCGACCCGCCACGTCAAGGGAATCCGCAACAGCCCCGGCCTCATCCGCCTCCACCAGGTACCGGCAGACGCCGGTACCTGGTACGGGCCCGATCCTGCCCCTCCTGTATGGGGTCAGCTACGGGGTACGCACGGGGTGCAGCACGTCGGTGCGGGCTCGACGCAGATGGTGACGGAGTCGGTGTTGTCGGCCGGGTCGGGGTCCTTCTCGGCGGCGGTGACGGTGGCGGTGTTGGTGAGGCGGGCGGGCCTGGTGGCCTTTGCCCGCAGGGTGAGGGTCGCGCGGGCACCGACGGCCAGTTCGCCGACGGACCACTGCCCGGTCTCCGGCGCGTAGGCACCGACGTCGGCGTCGGCTGACAGGAAAGCAAGCCCGTTCGGGAGCCGGTCGGCGACCGTGACGCCGGTCGCCGGGCTGGGGCCGGCGTTGTGGACGGTCAGACGGTAGGTCACGGTCTGTCCGACGGTCACGGCGGTGGCGTCGGCCGCCTTGGTCACGTCCAGGTCGGCGGCCGGCCTGACCTCGGTCACGGCTTCCTCGGACGAGGACGTCAGCAGCTCCGGGGTGTCACCGAGGCGGTTCTCGTACGTGGCGACGGCCGTGTTGGCCACCCGGGTGCCCGCCGTCCGCAGACCGAGGGCGACCCGGTACTCGACGGTGGTGCCCTGCGGCAGTGCGGCGGTGTTGGCCAGACTGCCGCCCTGGGATGCGGAGGCTCCGGTGCCGAGCCGGAAGAGCACCGTGTTGCTCCCGGAGTCGTACGCGGCCTGGTCGTCACCCGCCCGGTCGGTCTTCACGCCCGTGTTCGGACCGTCGACGACCCGCAGGGAACCGGGCACGTACGTCGTTCCCGGCGGCAGGACGTCGGTGAGGGTGAGCCGCTCGGCGGCCCCGCCGCCCTCGTTCCTCGCGGTGATCCGGTAGGTGACGACATCGCCGACGTCCAACGGGCCGGCCGGTACGGCGGTCTTGGTGAGCACCACGTGCGGGGCGGTACCGAAGAAGACACCGTCGAGGAAGTTGCCGATCCCGCGGTTGCCGCCGGCCGCCGAGACGGACCGGAAGGCGAAACGGGTGGTGGTCTGCCCGGCCGGGACGGTGTAGACGCCGGTGTAGTACCCCCACGCCGTGTTGCCGTCGGTGAAGGTGCGCTGCTCGACCTCGCTGCCCGGAGCTCCGATGTCCAGGGCCATGGTGTCCTGCCCCTGCCGGCCGCGGTGGTAGAGCCGCCAGTACAGCTTGGTCCCGGGGGTGGTCGGCAGGTCCTGGTAGAGGGTGGAGACCTGGTTGGCGTTGAGTTCGGCGAACTGCTCGCCCTCCGCGGAGGGGACGCCGTTGAAGCCGGAGTGCCACAACTCGATCATGTGGTCGGTGGCGGTGGTGAGCCAGCCGGGGACGTGCCGCGGGGCCTGGGGCTGGGAGGCGTCCGGCAGAAAGGCCATGTCGGTGACGGACGGCTGCTCGAAGCTTCCGTTGGCGAGGGCGACCCGGAGCGGGACGGGAGGGGGTGTGCTCATGGTGACGTCTCCGATCGGTCGGCAGTGCGCGATGGGCCCCACCAGCCCCGGACGCCGCGTTGCGGACAGGACGGGGGAGGAGCCCGGAACGCTCTGTAGCTCAGCGCCCCCGCAGCGTCACGTACAGCCGGGACGGAGAGGTCCTGGCCAGCCCCGGCCGGTGGGTTTACCCGCACCGGCAGCACGCGTCACGGCGCTGCCGCGTACCTCCGGCCCCTCCCGATGGTCCCGCCCGCCATTCCCGCAACACCGCCCGCGCGCGTCCCTCCCGCGCTGACCGGATGACACTGCTCCCTGGCGTTCACACGCCACCAGAAAGAATGAATCGAAGACGCTCGGGTTGACGCACATGTGTTCCAGGCCTGGCGTCTCGGAGGGGCACCGGCGCGCACTGGCTCGCCCTGGACAACGCCGGCTTCGCCCCCGGCGTCGTCATCGGATCGACCACCACCCGCGTCCACCGTCAGACCGGGTTCCCGCCCGAGCCGCTCTCCCGCCTCATGGCCACCGTCCGCTCCGTCTCCCGGGACGCCCAGCCGCTCGGCGCCCTCACCGCCGACCTGCTCGCCACGTACGCGGGAACACACGCGGCTCTGCGGACGGTGTGCGCGGCCGCACTCCTGCCGCCGCCCTGCCTGCTCATGGTTCCGGCGGGCCGCCGACGGGAGCTCACCTGACACCGACACAGGCCCTGACGTCGTGCGCGAGCCCACGCTCCGTACGGAGGCCGACCGCGTCTGCCCTGCGCGGGTGCGGGATCACCGCCGTCATTCCGGAGAAGGCCGACCAGGCCGCCAACCGTCGGAAGAAGGGCTCGGCCGGAGGGCGCCGCGCCGCCTTCGACCCGCACCGCTACCGGCGGCGCAACACCGTGGAACGCTGCTTTCAGAAGCTCAAGGCCTGGCGCGGAATCGCCACCCGCCACGGAGAAGTTCCCCGAGAGAATGGCCCGTTCACGGACGACGCGGCCGATCGGCCGACCCAGGACCAGGCCGGGTGTGGTCCTGGCCGACAAGGCTGCTCGTCGCGTGCCATCCGAACGCATCTGCGCCGACGAGGGATCCGGGCAGTGATTCCGCAGCCCGCCGGCCAGGCCGCCGACAGCAGGCGAAGAGGCCGATCCGGTGGCCGCCCGCCGGCCTTCGACCGCGAGGCACACCAGGGGAAGCAGGGGGGATGGCGCCCCCGGGTCTCCTATCGCTTGTGGCCGTTGCCGTGTCCGTTCGGATGCAGGACCACCTTGGTCCAGCCCTCGTCACGGGCGTCGAAGTGCTCGTAGGCGGTGGGGGCCTCGTCCAGACCGAGTTCGTGGGAGACGACGAAGCTCGGCTTCGCCTTCCCGCCGGCGATCAGATCCCGCAGCGCCCGGTTGTACTTCTTCACCGGCGCCTGCCCCGTGCCCATGCGCTGGCCCTTGAACCACATCATGCCGAAGTCGATCGGGACCTTGCCCTGCGCCTCCAGCTCGCCCTGGGCCTCCGCGCCACCGGGGTCCTGGGGCAGGAACACACCCACCACGCCGATGTCGCCCGTGAACCTGACCGAGTCGATCAGGCCGTTGAGCGTGAGGCCGGCGTCCTCGTGTCCCTGGGGGTCGTGGGCCTGGTAGCCGACGCATTCGCAGCCGTTGTCGGCGCCCAGACCGAGGGTGGCCTCCTTGACGACCTCCGCCGGGTCCTGCTCGGCGGTGTTGATCGCGATGGCCCCGATCTCCTCCGCCATGCGCAGCCGGTCGGGCTGGTGGTCGGCCACCCAGACGCGGCCGGCGCCCTTGAGGAGGGCGGAGTAGGCCGCCATCAGCCCGACGGGACCGGCCCCGAAGACGATGGTCTGGTCGCCCGGCTTGACGTGGGCCATCTCGGTGGCGTGATAGCCGGTGGGGAAGATGTCGGCGAGCATCACGTAGTCGGTCTGCCGCTCGGCGGCGTCCTCGCCCAGACGCAGCGCGTTGAAGTCGCCGTAGGGCACGCGCAGCAGCTCCGCCTGGCCGCCCTGGTAGGGGCCCATGTCGGCGAATCCGTAGGCGGCTCCCGCGAGGGCGGGTTCCGGTTGCATGGTCAGGCAGTAGTTGGTCAGACCCTGCTCGCACTGCTTGCAGAAGCCGCAGGCGATGTTGAAGGGCAGGACCACGTACTCGCCGACCTGGACCTTGCGGACGGCGGGGCCGACCTCCACGACCTGGCCCATGTTCTCGTGTCCCAGGGTGCGGCCGGACTCGAACGAGGTGCGGCCCTCGTACATGTGCAGGTCCGAACCGCAGATGTTGGTGGTGGTGACCTTGACGATGATGTCGCAGGGGTGCTCGATCTTCGCGTCCGGTACGTCCTTCACTTTGACCGTTCGCGGTCCTTCGTATACCGCTGCCTTCATGATGACTTCCCTTGACGTTGCGGCACGGCGGTGACGTGGAAGGCACAGAGGACCCGACTCTCGCAAGTGCTGCGACGGGAGCCATGACTCCGGCGCGCCTCTGGGAGCCGTTCGCCTTGGTGAGGGGAACGGTGCTTCCGCCGCCGGCCCGTCCAAAGGAGCTTCGGTGCTCCGGCGGCGTGCCGGGCGGGTACCCGGCGGCCCCGAGGCGAAACGACCAGGCACCGGCCGATCAACGGCTTCACACCCGGACGACCTCGGTCGACGGCACACCTTCGACCGAGGTCACCCCATCAAACGTGCTGCAGAAGGCCGCGACCGGGGAGTTTGCGGCGGGGGACCACCCGCGGCCGATGTTGATGTAGGCGCCAGACCCGCGAACGTCTCCACCCATAGCGGTTCAGCCCTTAGGCCGGCCGGGTGGAGCGGGCCGGCTCAGGCGTACGGCGCGGGGCGGGATCCCGCTCGTCCTCGTCGTCCGCCCGGGTGGGTCGGGGGAGGGGGATGCGGGTCTGTCCCTCGATCGGTGCCGGGGTGCGCTCGCCGAGCCGGTCCTCCAACCGGCGGAGCCTCGTGCGGGTCTCCTCGGTCGTCATGTTTCCCCCCATCACTGCTGTCGCGCACCGGACTCTGACGGACGGCCCTGCCCCTGCGCCGCCACCGATGCCACGGTCCGGGCGTCCTCGCCGGTGAGTTCGACAATGCGGTGCGGCGGAATCCCGGCGGCCATGGCCCGCACCAGCAGGGCGTCCCGCTCGCCCGCGCAGTCGCGGTAGGCCAGCAGCTCTTCCTCCACGCGGGCGAGGGCGCCCGGCGCCAGCGCGTGGCGCAGCTGGTTCAGCTCCTCGTCGCTCAACGGGACGGGCACCTTCTCCGACCTGTCGGGGATGGAGCCCGTCTCCTCCGGCGGCAGCAGCCGGACGCCCGGGGAGGCGGCGGTGACACCGTGTGCGTCGAGCCAGGCTCGTACGGCGGGCGTCTCCAGGCACGCCAGGTCTCCCACAGCGGTGACGGGGGCGCCCAGCGGGGTCGCCGGGTCGTCCACGAGGAACAGGTAGGCGTCGTCGGTCATGCTCGTCTCCTTCGCAGACGCGATGGTCGTGTGCCGTCCTCGCCTACCCCCTTCGGCGCGAGCCACCCCGGCTCCGATCACCCTCGCCCACGACGCGCCTGCGCCGCGCACGCCGCCGCCCCGCCCGGCATCCGTGCCGGTTGTCCGCCACCAGCCGGCAGACGGCGTGGGCGACCCACCGCACCGGGGCAGCATGAGCAGCGCCCCCGGCGGCGCCCGTCCCCGGCCCGTGCGCAGCAGGATCTTCGTCACCGCCCGGGCGCTGCCGTACATCCGGCCGGACGGGGTCACCCGGAGCGCCTCGTGTGCGGGCGCGCTCCGGGGTCACGCCCGGCGCGGCCAGATCCGCGAAATGCCGGGGAGCGACCTCGCAGTCGGGGCGCGGGCGGCGTTCGACGAACGAGACGGACACCGTACAGAAGCCGCGGTCACCGTCGAAGACGAGCACCGGTCGAGTGCGCATGACCCCGTCATGCCGAAACGGCGCCCGACCCTCCTTCCACGAGCCCGTGGGCGGGACAGGGGGATGTCCGGCGGCTGAGGGGGCACACGTGCACACGGTGCTCGCAACCACGCGGCCGGGCATGCCATCGGCAGCGCACACGTGGGCGGGCGGACGACGGCGGGTAACAACAGGACGCAGGGAGCGCAGTGATGAAAGTCCGCTCGTGGCCGATCCGACCGGACCTTCGGCTCACCGCCCACGTGGTGGCCGGACGCTACCGGCTCGACGACCTGCTGGGCCGCGGCGGTGCCGCCGACGTGTACGCGGGCATGGACCTGCGCCTGCGGCGACCGGTCGCGGTGAAGGTCTTCCGCCCGGACGGTGCCGCCGACACGGAGGAGCGGTTCGACGGTGAGGGCCGGCTGCTGGCCCAGCTGCAGCACCCGGGCCTGATCACCGTGTACGACTGCGGCCGGGACGACGGAACGCCCTACCTGGTGATGGAACTGGTCAGGGGCACGACGCTGCGCCGGCGGATCGCGACGGCTGCGCTGGCGCCCGCCGAGGCGTGCCGCATCGGAGCCGCCCTGGCCTCGGCGCTGGCCCATGTGCACGAGGCCGGAGTCGTCCACCGCGACGTCAAGCCCGCCAACATCCTGCTGGACGAGACGGGTGCCCCCCGCCTGACGGACTTCGGCATCTCCCGGCTGCTCGGCACCACGGCCCAGACCGTGACGGGCGCCCTGGTGGGCACCGCCGCGTACATGGCCCCGGAGCAGGTGCTGGGACGGGGCGCCGGGCCGGCAGCGGACATCTACAGCCTGGGACTGGTGCTCATCGAGTCGATCAAGGGTGAACTGGAGTACGACGGGGCGCCGCTGGAGGCTGCGATCGCCCGCCTGAACCGTCCCCCGGTCATTCCGACGGGCATACCGGCGGCCGTCGTCGGACTCCTGGAAGCCATGACCGACGCGGACGAGAGCCGCCGGCCGGACGCCCGGGCCTGTGAGCGAGCCCTGGCCGCCTTGGCGTCGGAGGATCTCGCGACAGCGGCCGACGTGCCCGCGGGATCCTCCGTGCTCGCGACTCCGCCCATGAGGGGCGAGGACGGCGTCGGCGAGCGGAATCCGGACACGCTGAGGTCGAGCGGGGCAGGCGCGGCAGTGGGGGACGTCGGCGTCGAGGCCGCCGTGCCCGCACGTGGCGAACCGGTGCCCGCACGATCCTCTTCCGGCCGGCCCGCCTCACGCCGGGCCGGTCGGATCCTGGTGACCGCCGGTGCGGCACTGACCGTCTTCGGCGTCGGACTGGCCGGTTCGGTGGGCGGGCCGTCCGCCGAGGCGGAGAACACCGTGCCCGTTCCGTCGCGCCCTGCCACGACCGAGCCGGCCTCCCCGACCGTGCCGCCGACCGGAGCCGCCGGCGTCTCCGTGTCCCCGCCCCGGTCTCCCTCGTACGCCGGGGACCGGCGAGCCGCCGGCTCCGAGGGCGCGGCGGTCGACAGCCGGACGCCGCCGGCTCCCGACGTCTCGGAGCGGCAGCGCGGCCGTGGGACCGGGCCGGGTGCAGCCGGGCCGGCCCCCCGGAAGGGCGAGGCTCGGCAGGGGAAGCCGAAGCCGGCCAAGGGCCGACATGCGCGTTGACACAGCCGCGGCGCCCGGCGTTCACGCCGCCTGACGGAACACCGGGCAGCCGACTCGCCGACTGCCCGGCCGGGGCGGTGGCGGCAGGCACTGAACCGCGTACGCGTTTGCGCGCGAGGCTCGCCGCGTCACTGGACTCGGAGCCCGAGCGGCTCCTGTTCCGCAGCTCCTGTGCGCGCTACGGCGCAGCGGGAGGCCATGAACTCCCTGCCCCCATACCGCAGGTCCACCTTCACTACGACCCGTACGCGCGCAGGAGCCCGGGCGCGCCTCGACGCTCGCGCGGCAGCGCATGGACTTCCTCCTCCTCGCCCCGGACCGGTCACGCATCGTCATCGAAGTCGACGGCGTTCAGCACTACGCCGACGCAACCGGGAAGGCGCCGCCCAGGCTCTGCTCCGAGATGGCCGCCGAGGGTCGAAGGCTCCGCCTCATGGGCTACGCCTCATGGGCTACGCCATCCACCGCTGCGGCTGCCATGGCTTGCTCGTCCGGGTGCTTCCACCATGGCGCACTCGTTCTTCGGCAAGCTGCTCTCCCGGCACAAACGACCCGGCGCGTGAGGCGGTCCTGCTGCGCAGGCGGTGTCTTCGTCCGGGGGAGTGCGGCACGCTCGCCAGGTGCCCCCCGTGAGCGGATCTCGGCGACGGCGCCGACGAGTTCGCCCTCCGGGAGCCCGGGGTGCCGCTGTCCGCCCGTGCTCAGGGCGTTCACTCAGGTAAGTAATGGATGATTCTGATTGCCTCTTGCGCGGCACTTCTGTAATGCATGAAACTCTGGGGCGTACGGCAGAGACCGAGGTGTCGAGGGTGAAGGAGCGAAGATGCGCCGCGAGGAGAAGGACCTGATCGGTGTGCGAGAGATGAGGGAGGACGTCTACTGGGGCATCCACACGCTGCGCGCGCTGGAGAACTTTCCCCTCACGGGCCTGCCTCTCTCGGTGCATCCCGAACTCGTCGCGGCGCTTGCCGCGGTGAAGGAAGCGGCCGCACTCGCTCACCTCGACCTCGGCACCCTTCCCGAGGAGAGGGCGCGTGCCGTCGTGGCCGCTTGCCGGGAGATCCGCGCGGGTCGGCTGCTGGACCAGTTCGTCGTCGATGTCCTCCAGGGCGGGGCGGGCACCTCGGCGAACATGAACGCCAACGAGGTCATCGCCAATCGCGCCCTGGAGCTCCTGGGGCACGCGCGCGGCAGCTACGAGCACCTGCATCCCCACGACGACGTGAACCGCTCCCAGAGCACCAATGACGTGTATCCCACCGCCGTCAAGCTCGCCCTCCACTCAGCCGCGGGACGCCTGCTGGACGGGATGACCGTATTGCGCAACGCCTTCGTCGAGCGGGGTGGGGCGTTCGCGAAGACGGTCAAGCTCGGCCGCACTCAGTTGCAGGACGCGGTGCCCATGACGCTGGGCCAGGAGTTCGACGCATTCGCCCTCACCGTGCGGGATGACGCCGACTTCATCCGCCTGGCCGCCGATTCCCTGCTGGAGGTGAATCTGGGGGGAACGGCGATCGGCACCGGACTCAACGCGGACGACGGCTTCGCCCGTCTCGCCGTCCACCATCTCCGCACCATCTCGGCCTCCCCGGTCCGATCTGCCCGTGACCTGGTCGAAAGCACCCAGGGTGTGGGCGGTTTCCTCCGGCTCTCGGGAGCCCTGAGGCAGTTCGCCCTGCGTCTGTCCAAGATGTGCAACGACCTCAGACTGCTTGCCTCCGGCCCCGGGGCGGGGCTCGGGGAGATACGACTGCCGGAGCTGCAGGCGGGATCGAGCATCATGCCGGGAAAGGTCAATCCGGTGATGCCCGAGGCCGTCAACCAGGTCTGCTTCGACGTCGTCGGAGCAGATGCCGCCGTCTCCGCGGCAGCCCAGGCCGGTCAGCTCCAGCTGAACGCCTTCGAGCCCTTGATGGCCCATCATCTGCTCAACTCCGTCAATCGCCTCGACGCGGCCTGCCGCCTGCTGGCCGCGCGCTGCGTGGTCGGCATCGAGGCCGACGAGGAACGCCTGCGTGGCCTGGTGGAGAGGAGCGCCGGTCTCGCGACCGCGCTCAACCCGGTGATCGGGTACCAGCAGGCCACGGCCCTGGCGCGCGAGTGCCGGGCGACGGGCGTTCCCGTCCGGGAGCTGGCGGTGCGCGAAGGGGTGCTCCCGGAGGACGGGGTCGACCTTCTTCTCGACCCCCTGCGCCTCGCCCGGCCCAGGTGAGGCACGTGGTGCGGAGTCCTCCTGCCGGTGGGCGGTACGGCCCCGCAGGTCACGGCTGTCTCAGATCTTCGTCACGGTGCAGGTGTACGTCGCGGAACCGGAGCCGCTGTAGGCCTCCATGTCGAGGTAGTAGGTGCCCGTACCGGAACCGGTGCGGGTGAAGGACAGGGACTCGTCCGTGCCGGCACCGTTGTTGACCGACCGCTCCAGGGTGCTTCCGTTCGCGTCGAGCCAGTAGAGGTCGGCGTCGTAGGCCGAGGGCACGCCGCAGTTCACCGAGACGGTCTGCCCGGCGTTCACCGACAGCTTGAAGTGGTCACGGTCGCTGGTCGACTTCATGCCGCCGGTCAGGGACGCGGGGGAGGTGAGCACGGTCGCGTCGTCAGCGGTGTCCCGGGTGTCGTTCGGCTCGCTCTCGGTGAGCGCGGTCCCACCGCCCTGGCTGCCGCAGTCGGTCACCGGTGTGCCGCTGTAGAGGTTCGCGTCGGCGACGCCGTTCGTGACGCTCCGCAGGTAGTAGCCGCACGTCGGACGGTTCTTGAAGTCGAAGGTCGAGCCGGGCGTCAGGCGCCAGATCTTGAAGCCGGAGTAGGTGAGCGGCTTCCTGTCGACGGCCTGCTCGGGCTGGTGGTCGGCGAGAACGACGTACCCGTCCTTGCCGTACTGGGTGGCCATGCCGTTGCGGTCGAGGAAGAGGGAGCCGCCCTCCTCGACGCCCACACCCCAGGCGGCGCCTCCGGGCACGAGGCCGTCCTTCACCGATCGGGCGAGGAACGCCATGGTCCTGCCCATGCGGTCACGGGTGACGAAGTGCGAGTCGTTGACGACGGCTCCGTAGTTCGCCCACTCGAACATGCCGGTGGTGAAGCTGATGTACCGGTCGTAGGGGTTGGCGAGCGCCTCGGCGCTGGTGACGCTGCCGTTGCACGCGTCGTAGACGATCGGGCTGTTGATGTGGTGCCCCGCGCTGCCGCCGCCCGATCCGCCGCCCTTGGCGACGACCGACTCGACGGACGCCTCCAGTGCGGTTCCCTTCCAGGCCGCGTAGCGGCACTGGTCACCGCCGGCGAAGTAGACGAACTCGGCGTTGCGGACGTCGGCGTTGACCTGGCTGTTGTTGCCGTCGGCTGCTGCCGTCAGCGTCCACGTCGTACACGAGTTGACCCCGGAGAGCCCGGTGATCGTGTCGCATTCGGGGGTCTTGCTGCCCGATGTCGGCGCCGAGCCCGCCAGGACGACCACGTCAAGGGCTCCGGTCCCGCCGCGGATCTCGTCGATGGCCCGGGTCGTCGAAGCGGCGACGATGCCGCCGGCGCCGTTCATGGTGAAGGCCGGCCCGTTCCACGCGCTTCTGCTGACGTCGGCCGTGTTGCCCAGTCTGATCCTGTCGGCCGCCGCATGGGCCGGCTGATGCACCGTCAGCGCCGAGGCCATCGCGGTGAGTACGACAGCCGTCGAAGTGAACCTGAGTGAACGGAGTGGCATCTGCGCTCCAAGGAAAAGGGATTGATCGATTCCGCAGCGACCCGCTGAGGGGGCTGCGGTTGGTAGCGGAACATACAAGTAATGAGACTCCGTAGGAAGATGTAAGGCTGTTTCAGCTTTCATCGATCCCTCATGTCCTGCGAATATCTGATCAAAAAACCCAAACCGGACCTCATTTGGGTTGGTGAGGCCGCGTTACGTGAACGTAATGAGACTTACATCTAGCCAGTGCAGGCGTCCTTATGTAATTTCTCTGCTGTGCCTGGCGGCCAGATTCCGTCGGCAGAAAACCACCGAGAGGTTCCACGCGATGAACGCTCGTATCGCACGCCCCGCAGCGGCCGCCGCTGCCGCGGCGATCATGCTCGCCTCCCTGTCCGCCTGTGGAGACGATGGCCCCGCCGCCCCGTCCGGCAAGGTCACCGTCGCCGGTGTGGTGATCAAGAAGGAGCAGGCCCTCCACGACCTGCTCCCCGAGAAGATCAAGGAGGCCGGCGAGGTGCGCGTCGCGACGGACGTGCCGTACCCGCCGTTCGAGATGTTCGTGAAGGAGGGGGAGACCGAACTGACCGGCCTGGACTACGACCTGGGCCAGGCGCTGGGCGCGAAGCTCGGCGTCACCTTCGCCTTCACGCCGCAGAAGTTCGACGGCATCGTCCCGGCCATTCAGGCCGGCAGGTTCGACGCGGCGATGTCGGCCATCACGGACAACAAGGAACGGCAGAAGGTCGTCGACTTCGTCGACTACTCCCAGTCCGGCTCCGGCATCCTCGTCGGCGACGGCAACCCCGGCAGGATCACCACTCTCGACGACCTGTGCGGCAAGAAGGTCGCCGTCCAGGCCGCGACCCATCAGCTCGACCTGCTGAAGTCCCATCAGGACGCCTGCGGAAAGGCGGGCAAGGGGAAGATCGACATCCAGACCTTCCCCAAGGACTCCGACGCCCAGCTCGCCCTGCGCTCGGGCAAGGTCGTCGCCCAGGTGCTGACCAAGCCCGCCGCCGGCTGGGTCGCCAAGACCGCCGACGCCGGCAAGGCCTTCGACCTGGTCGAGGACCCGGCCGCGTCCGGCGGCTACGACGCCACGCCCAACGGCATCGCGATCAGCAAGCAGCAGCCCGAGCTGACGGACGCGATCCAGAAGGCCCTGCAGTCCCTGATGGACGACGGCACCCTCCTCAGGATCTACAACAAGTACGGCGTCGGCTCCATCCTCGTGAAGGAAGCCACCAAGAACGCGTCGGTGGACTGAGCATGATCGACACCAAGTCCCCCGCCGGCCGCACGACGACCGGCCCGACGAGCACGCGTGATCCGGAGATCGTCCCGGTCCGCAACTACGGGCGCTGGATCGCCGCCGTCGCCTCGCTGCTCGCCCTGGTCGGGCTGATCGGATCGCTGGCGAAGAACGACAACCTGCACTGGGACGTCGTCGGCGACCACCTCTTCGCCGACCTCATCTTCGACGGTCTGGCCACCACGCTCTGGCTGACCGCGGCCGCCATGCTCCTCGGTCTGGCGCTGGGAACGCTGATCGCCGTCATGCGGCTCTCCCCCAGCCCCGTGCTGTACGGCCTGGCCAACGCCTTCGTCTGGGTCTTCCGCGGTACGCCCCTGCTCGTCCAGATCATCTTCTGGGGATACGCCGCGGCGCTCTACAAGTACGTGAAGATCGGCGTCCCCTTCACCGACATCACGTTCTTCCAGGCCGAGACCAACACGCTGCTGACCCCGGCGATCGCGGCCCTGCTCGCTCTCGGGCTGAACGAGGCCGCCTACGCCTCCGAGATCGTCCGCGCCGGCATCCAGTCCGTCGACCCCGGCCAGGCGGAGGCCGCGCACTCGCTGGGCATGCGGCCCGCGCTCACCATGCGCCGCATCGTGCTGCCCCAGGCCATGCGCGTGATCATCCCGCCGATGGGCAACGAGACCATCAACATGCTCAAGATGACCGCCCTGGTCTCGGTCATCTCCGCCCACGACCTGATGTCCAACATCCAGGACGTGTACGCCCAGAACTACCAGGTCATCCCCATGCTGGTCGTGGCCAGCATCTGGTACCTGGCCCTCGTCACCCTCCTCAGCGTGCCCCAGGCATGGCTGGAACGACGCTACGGACGCGGCACCACCCGCGCCGCACACGTCTCACCGTTCCGGCGCCTGCTCGGCGGAACCGTGGAGCGGCTCGGCAAGAACAGCAAGGAGCGGAACCGATGAGCACCCCCATGGTGCGCGCCGAAGGCGTACGCAAGCACTTCGGGAGACTCGAAGTGCTCAAGGGCATCGACCTCACGGTCGAGCGCGGCCAGGTCTGCTGCCTTCTCGGCCCCTCCGGCTCGGGCAAGTCCACCTTCCTGCGCTGCATCAACCACCTGGAGAAGGTCGACGGCGGCCGGCTCACCGTCGACGGAGAGCTCGTCGGCTACCGCCAGCAGGGCAACAAGCTCCACGAGCTGCGCGAACGCGAGGTCGCCGAACGCCGCCGGGACATCGGCATGGTCTTCCAGCGGTTCAACCTGTTCCCGCACATGACGGCCCTCGAGAACGTCATGGAAGCCCCCGTGAAGGTAGCTTCGGTCCCCAAGGGCCACGCCCGTGAACAGGCGCGGGAGCTGTTGGCGCGGGTCGGACTCGGCGACCGCGCCCATCACTATCCCGCCCAGCTGTCCGGCGGGCAGCAGCAGCGCGTGGCGATCGCCCGGGCGCTGGCCATGAAGCCGAAGCTGATGCTCTTCGACGAGCCGACCTCCGCCCTCGACCCCGAGCTCGTCGGGGACGTGCTGGACGTCATGCGGCAGCTCGCGGCCGACGGCATGACCATGGTCGTCGTCACCCACGAGATCGGCTTCGCCCGCGAGGTCGGCGACACCGCCGTCTTCATGGACGAGGGCGTCGTGGTGGAAGCGGGGGACCCCCGCAGGGTGCTCGTCGACCCGGAGCAGGAACGCACCCGCGCCTTCCTGTCCAAGGTCCTGTGAGCGCCCCCACCCGCCGGCAGCAGCCGGCCGAAGAACTGCTCGACCTGGCCCGGTCCCGGAACTCCGCGTACCTCGACGACCTCAAGGCCCTTGTCTCCATCGACTCCGGCTCCTATTCGCCGGACGGTGTCAACCAGATCGCCGACTGGGTGCAGAACCGGCTCACCCGTCTCGGCTTCTCCGTCGAGCGCATCTCGTTCGCCCCACACGACGGCCACCAGGCAGGTGATGCTCTTGTCGCACGCAGGAAGGGCACCCTGAGCGAAGCCGACGGCGGTCGCAGAATCCTGCTCGCAGGCCACATGGACACGGTCTTCGAGGACGGCACCGCCGCCGCCCGCCCCTTCCGCATCGACGGCTCCACGGCGTACGGCCCCGGGGTCAGCGATGACAAGGGAGGCCTGCTCGCAGGCCTGACCGCCCTGGAGGTCCTCGACGAGTACGGTGCCGACGCCTACGACGAGCTGGTGTTCCTCGCCACCCCGGACGAGGAGATCGGCTCCCCGGCCAGCCGCACCCTCATCGAGAACACCGCCAGGGACATGCACTACGGTCTCGGCCTCGAATGTGCCAGGGAGAACGGCGACCTGGTCATCGCCCGCAAGGGCGTGGCCGACTTCCGTCTGACTATCACCGGCCGCGCCGCCCATGCCGGCATCGAACCGGAACGCGGCGCCAACGCCGCGCTGGCCGCGGCACACCTGATCGTTCGGCTTCAGGCCCTGAACGGTCACTGGGACGACGTCACCGTCAACGTCGGGGTCGTACGCGCCGGGACCCGCGCCAACATCGTCTGCTCCGAGGCCGAACTGCGCGTCGAGGTCCGGGCAGCGACCATCGCCGACGTACGGCGTGTCCGGCAAGCCATCCAGGAGGCCGCCGACCACCCCTCGGTACCCGGCACGAGCGTCTCCGTCGAGCAGCTCGACCTGTGCCCGCCCATGGAGGACACCCCCGCCTCCCGTCGCATGCTCGAGGCGGCCCGGGCCGCGGCCGGCGCTGTCGGGATCGAAGTGGGTGCCGCCGCCACCGGCGGAGTCGGCGACGCGAACCTGATCGCCGGCATGGGGGTGGCCACCCTGGACGGGCTGGGGCCCGTCGGGGGCGCCGACCACACCCCGAAGGAGTGGCTCGACGTCACCAGCGTTCCCCACCGCATCGCCGTCCTCGCCGCGACCGTCGCCTCCCTCGGCGACGCGAGGAACACCGATCGCTGAACCCCGACCCGGCACCCACCCTCCCTCCGCCCCTTCGGCGGGCCTCGTGGCCCTGCCGGAGCGGGCCGGGGCCGCCGGGCCCGGAGACGGCCGGCGGCCCCGATCACCCATCCACCCGACGCATGGAGGCACTATGCGCGCGCACCCCGGCACCACACGCCGCAACCTTCTCGCCAGCAGCATCGCCCTCGTCCTCCTCACCGCCGCCACCCCCTCCGCGCAGGGCGTCACCTCCGGCCACCGGGCCCCCGGCGGGTCGCTCGTCCTGATCGGCGGCGGTCTGAAGGAGGACAACGCCGAGGTCTACGGGGAGATCATCGAGCGGGCCGGCGGCCCCACCGCCCGCATCGGGGTCATCACCGCCGCCTCCGTGCCCGAAAGCCAGGACCCCCACGCCGGCGATCCCGACCTGTGCAGCAACTCCGCCTGCAACGGCGCCTACTACGCCGACCTCTTCAAGCGGCACGGCGCCGCGGACGCCCAGTGGATCCCCCTCGACATCGACCACGTGGCCGACGCCGACTCGGACGCCGTCGTAGCCCAGGTCGAGTCCATGACCGGCTTCTTCTTCGGCGGGGGCGACCAGTACCGCTACGTCACCACCCTCCTCCGCGGCGACCGGCACACCGATTCCAAGGTCCTCGCCGCCATCCGCGCCAAGCTCGCCCACGGCGCCGTCGTCGCCGGCTCCTCCGCGGGCGCCCAGATCGCCTCCGGCCCCGACATGGTCAGCGGCGGCGAGTCCTACGAGTCGCTCCGGGACGGCAGCGCGCCCGGCTACTTCGACGACCCGACCCGACTCGGGTACCTCCCCGAAGGCGGGTTCGGCTTCCTCCGCTCCGGACTCGTCGACACTCACACCGGCGCCTACGGACGCGAAGGCCGGGCGCTGCGCCTCGCCTCCGACACCGGCCACGACCGCGTCTACGCCCTCGAGGAGAACACCGCCCTGGTCGTCGACCACCCCGGCGGCAACCGTGAGCACATGACGGTCCTCGGCCCCCACGGCGTCGCCGTCCTCGACCTGCGCGACGCCCGCGCACACGACTCCGCGAACGGCTGGTCCCTCCGCCGGGCCCGGTACAGCTACCTCACCGACGGAGACCAGTACGACGCCCGCACCTGGACGCCGCAGGTCGCCCCCGGCAAGCAACGCCTGACGCCCAGCAGCACGGCGCCGGTCCCCGTCAACGCCGACGTCTTCCACTCGGCCGCCGACCCGGACGGCACCGCCTACTCCTTCCGCACCACCGCCCGTGCGCTCGCGTCGACCCGAGCACAGAACAGCGCCACGGCGACGACCTTCGAGACCGGACCGCGGTTCACGGTCACCTTCACCAAGACGCGGGGATTCGCGGCCTTCACCGGCGACGGCACCGGCGCCCAGACCCTCACCGCGCTGCGGATCGACATCGCGTCGCAGTAGCCCTCGCGCAAGCGGGACCGGCCGGCACTCCGCGAGCCGATCCCGCTCACTGCCCGAACCCGACCACCCCCGACGAGACCAAGGCCTCGACGAGCAGGCCGGCCCCCACGGCGTCGCCGTCCTCGACCTGCGCGACGCCCGCGCACACGACTCCGCGAACGGCTGGTCCCTCCGCCGGGGCCGGTACAGCTACCTCACCGACGGAGACCAGTACGACGCCCGCACCTGGACGCCGCAGGTCGCCCCCGGCAACGCCGGTACTGCTCGACCAGCCCCGCCCGTGCACCGCACCGTCCCACAAGGAGAGCCACGTCATGCCCGCCCGCCACAGAACCACAGCCGTCTCCGTCGTCGTCCTGGCCCTGCTCGCCTCCGGATGCGGCACGGAGTCCGATGCCTCGCCTTCGGCCGGGTCCCGGATGGCCGGACCCGCCACCGTCCTGCCCGACCTCACCATCAAGCCGGACCCCGAGCTCTACGCCAAGCTTCCCGAAACCGTCCGAGCCGCGGGCACCGTCCGCGTCGCCACCGACGTCCCCTATCCCCCCTTCGAGATGTACGCGAAGGAGGGCAGCACCCAGATCACCGGAATCGACTACGACCTGGGCCAGGCCATCGGGGCCCGCCTCGGCGTCAGGTTCCGGTTCGAGGCGCAGAAGTTCGACGGCATCCTCCCTGCCGTGCAGGCCGGAAAGTTCGATGCCGTCATGTCGGCGATGACGGACAAGAAGGCCCGACAGAAGTCCGTGGTCTTCGTCGACTACCTCAATGCGGGCCCCGGCTGGCTCGTCGAGAAGGGCAATCCCGAGAAGATCGCCGTGGTGACGGACGTCTGCGGCAAGCCCGTCGGGGTCCAGACCGGAACGAACCACCAGAAGCTCCTGCGACAGCGTCAGGAGCTCTGTAAGGCGAAGGGTCTGCCGCCCATCGAGATCCTCGCCTTCTCCAAGGACTCCGAGGCGCAACTCGCCCTGCGCAGCGGCAAGGTCGTCGCCGACTACCTCGACGAGGTCACCGCCGCGTACGTCGCCTCCACCGCGGACGGCGGCAGGTCGTTCTCCAC
The DNA here is from genome assembly GCF_044544765.1 of Streptomyces sp. NPDC053513. Classification (NCBI taxonomy): domain Bacteria; kingdom Bacillati; phylum Actinomycetota; class Actinomycetes; order Kitasatosporales; family Streptomycetaceae; genus Streptomyces; species Streptomyces sp. NPDC053513. The sequence continues at coordinate 14,081 of NZ_JBITXP010000022.1, read as the reverse complement.
GGTGACAGGACGTGAGGCAGTGGGGGAGTACAGTGCCTCCCCGATGGGAATCGGGGTGTCCAAGGACCACCCGGGCCTCAAGGAAGCCGTCCGGGCGGCCCTGCAGTCCCTCATGGACGACGGCTCGTACCGCAAGATCCTCACGAAGTACCGGGTCCCCGGAATCGGGATCGCCGAGGCGACCGTCAACGGAGCCCTCGACTGACCCGCGCCGTGGGACCCTCCCCGCGTCTCCTCGTCCCGTGCGCAAGGCACCGAAGCCGGACCCCCGTGGAGGGGCGGGGGCCGGCCGCGGGGATCTCGCTCACAGGAGGCCGGTGCGCCGGGCGGTCCTCTCGGCCTCCTTCATCCGTTCGTGGCCGACGCCGCCGATCCGTTCCAGGACGGCGGCGACGAGCGACTCGACGATCGCCAGAGCCGGCGTCAGGCTGTCGTAGGGGGAGTCCGAGGAGACCTGGGTGATGAGGACGACGTCCGCGTGGGCGGCGGCGGGGGAGAGCCACGGGTCGGTGAACACGATGACCTTGCCGCCCCGCTCCCGGGCCAGTTCCGCGATGAGCGTCTTGTCGGCCTCGTAGCGGCGGTAGTCGAAGAGCACGGTGACGTCGCGTCGGGCGAGCTGCGTGAGGAAGGACGTCCGCTCCACGTCCTTGTGGGGCAGGAGGCTCACCTGGTCGCGGAACTGCATCAGGTGCAGGCCCAGGTACTCGGCCAGAAGATGCGTGAACCTTCCTCCCGCCAGGTGCACCCGGCGTCTGGGGTCGCCGAGAAGGCTCACCGCCTCCTCGAACTCGTGCTGGGCCACCTCGTCGAAGGTCTGGGAGACCGCCTGCTGCACGAGGGCCGAGCGCTCGCCGAGAGGGGTGGTCGCGGAGCCCGGCGGGGCTGTCGCCGTCTGTCGCTCCGACGCCTCCGTGGCCGTGTAGAGGGTGATGGGCGAGGCGTTGCGGGCGTCGAGTTCCGAACGGAGGGCCGCCTGCAGATCGGGAAAGCCCTTGAAGCCCAGCCGCGATGCGCACCGCAGCACCGTGGGCGCCGACACGCCGGCCCGCTCCGCGATCGTGGCCACCGTCTCGAAGACCGCGGCCGGGTAGCCCGCCAGCAGGACCCGCGCGACCTTGCGTTCGGCAGGGCTCAGTTCTCCGAGCCGACCGCGGATCTCGTCGGCCAGCGTGGGGCTCATGGCTTTCCCTCCTGCAGCGGGAGACCACTGAAGGCCGTACGCAGTCCTCGGGGCCGCGCCGTCCCGCCTCCCATGTTTCAGATCGTGGAGTTTCAAGGCGTAAATGTATCGCCTATTACGATCTCTGGACAGTCGCACGGCGCGACGGGCGAGAGCCCCGCGGCGCCGGCCCGCGTGGACGCTCCGGGCGAAGGCACCGGGGCGTCCCGTCCGAGGCGGCCGGGCCCGGGACACGCGGGACGTCCTCCCGGTACGGCGCTCCGTTTCGGCCGCGATGGTGACGCAGGTGATCCGCCGGGTGTCGCGACGCCGGAAGAGCCCCTCTTGCGCGCCCTCTATCGACGCACGATCGACGCGTCTCGCGGCGACGGCGGTGGTGGGAGACGGTGGAGACCCGGCGGCGTCGGGCCGCCGCACACATCCAGGGAGCGATCATGAGCGTGCCGTTCGTACCTCCTGAGGAGACCCCGCCCGTGGAGGGCTGCACCTCCTCGGCCCACCCCGAACGTGCCGACGGCGGCATCTGGGACCACCCGATGATCTGGGTCTCCCTCATCCTCTTCGGCGCCGTCCTCGGCGGACTGTTCTTCCTGTTCCGGATCTTCGGCTTCTGATCCGGCCGCCGGGCGACGACACCGGAAACGGAGGGTTCCTCACGGACGGACCGTGACCACCGCCGGTTGTGGTGAGGAGACGGGCGTCGGTGAACAGGCCCGGGAGCGGGGGCGCAAGCGGTGAACCGGGCAGCAAGCCGGTGTTGTAGATCAACAGCGTGGGTTCCTGTGGGCAGGGCCCGGTCGGTTGCCCGGCGGTGGCTGATGCCCTGTCCGAGCGGAGGTCCTGGGGCGAGGGCCTCGACACGTCCCGACGGGTGCACCGGCGCGGGTGCGGGGTGTCCCGTACTGGCGGGCATTGTCGAGACAGAGGGCCGCATGTGTGGTGAGTCGTTCCGCCGGGGCCGGATCCTTGTGGTCGAACGGCACAGGGTTGCGCCATCGGCAGAAGCAGGCGAGCCTCAGCACGAGGCCTCGGGCCCGGGCCGGGACGAGCATCGTCGAGTGCGCGCCGGCCGCCAGGATCCGGGCGTCACGCCGTCGGCGAGCGTCGAGCCAGGAGGCGTCCGGACGCAGGTGCCGGAGCAGCTGGGGCGCGAGGGTGTCCAGGGCCGCTCGGTACGGCGTCGCGGACGGATAGGCGTCGACCTTCCCTGCGTTCGGCACGCCCTGCTGTTCGGGCCCTGCGGCGGATCGGAAGCCGGCCCACCGCAGGGCCCCCGTTCTCGGGAGTCCGGAGTGGGAGCGTGACCGCGCAGGACCGATTCGTAGACGTCGACCGTCACCACGTCCTTCTCCGGTTCGGAGCCCGTGGCACGCCTGCTGACCGGTCTTCCCCCGACCCTCACCTGCCGGATGCGGCGCGGCGCATGGCGGCCGCCATGCGGAGAAGGAAGCCGTGTGCCCCGAAGCCCGTCCGTCGTGGAGGCTGTGGAAGTCGCTGTATCCGGCGGGGTCGGGGCAGGGCGGAAACCGCGACAGAGCGCCGGAACACCGACCGGCTCTCCACGCGGCCCTGCAGCATGCGGACGGGGAGACGTGTCGAGGCCGATGCCGTCTCCGTGACGGCATCCGGACGGTGTGCGCATCCGCCACCGGTCCTCGCACGGAAAACAGGATCGTCGCTCTCGACCACCGTGCCTCCGAGGCCCATGCCGACGAGACACGGTCACACGAACGGGACTCCTCATGGACACACATTCCCTCGGCGAGCCGTTGCTGGCCGCCGGTGTCTGGCAGTCGGGACTCGCCCAGGTGCTCGGCGGACTGGTTGTCGTCGTCGTTCTCATCGGGGCCTTCGTGCTCGGCATCCGCCTCAAGAACAAGGAGCTTCCTCCGCCCCCTCCCGAGTCCCAGCCGCATCGGCCCGAAACGGACAGGCTGCCAGGCGAGGTCGCGGAGTACCGCAAGCCCGCGGAGATGCCGCATACGGACGGGGAGAATCGGCTGATGCCCTACAACCTCAAAAGCTCGGGCGAGGCCGACCCCGGGCCCCAGAGCGAGGAGCGGCGCAAGTGGCGCGGCATTTCCAGCGGTGGCTTCGGCAGTGGCGGAACGGGACACGGCGACTGACGGGCCCGTGCCCGGATGACACCTCGAAAGCAAGACGGAGGCCACGCGACACGGAGGCGGATCAACCATGAGCAAAATCCACGAGACCCCGCCGGATGAAGGGGAGGCTCCGGCCGAGGACACCCCAGAGGCTTCGACATCGAGGTGGAGCGCCGCTCCGGACGGTGGCCGTCCGCAGGGTTCGGTGTGCACTCACGCCTCGACGCTCACGCGCCCCCCGAGCACCGTGCCGTCCGCTGTCTGCCCGGCATGCGTGGCTCTCGGTCACGACTGGGTCCGCCTGCGCCGGTGCGTGACCTGCGGAGCCGTCGGGTGCTGCGACAGCTCCCGAGGGCGACACGCACACGCTCATTACGAGGCCACAGGTCATCCGGTCGTCTTCTCGCTGGCCCATGACGAGTCATGGGCGTGGTGCTACGTCGACGAAGTGTTTCTGATCGAAGCTTGAGGCCCGTCGGCGCGCGGTGGTCTCCGGACCCACTCCTCCGGGACTGGTACGTGCTCCTCGCCGCTCACATCGGCCGTCCGGCATCGAGGACGAGGCCCGGGCCGAGAGTGGCGGCCGGCCGAGAGCAGCGCAGGTCATGTGAGCGGATCCAGAAGGAGCCCGGCCTGATCGACAAGTCGCCCCCTCGGGCGAGCCGGATCTCGGCGAAGCCGGTGGGGACACCACGGACGATGTTCCCACCGGTCCGGACCGGCCGCCGGGCCGAGGGGATCCGAGCCGCCGCCGACCGAGGTCGGCAGGATCGTCGCCCGTCGAGATCTCACCGGGCAGCACCAGCCCGGTGAGATCTCGACGGGCAGCACCAGCCCGGTGCGCCACCGGCGTGTGACGATGCTGCCGGCGTCGGCCGGCGGGAATGTGATGCCGGTGATCGCGCAACTGGTCCGGGCCGACGAGGACACCGTCCGGGACCTGATCCACCGGTTCAACGAGATCGGCCGGGCCTGCCTGGTCCCTCAATGGGCGGGAGGCCGTCCCCGCCTGCTCACACCTGACGACGAGGACTTCGTCGTCCAGACGGCCACCACCCGCCCCACCAACCTCGGCCGGCTTCCACCCGCTGGTCACTACGCAAACTCGTGGCCCACCTGAGGAAAGTCCCCGGCCGGGTGATCAGGACCGCCGGCCGGTGCGGCGGCACGCAGCGCCGCTTCGACCCGGCGGTTACTGGTCATGGACGCGGTGACGGCCGTCATCGCCAGGAGGAGGCCGGCGGCGGCATAGAGGGGGGTGCGGATGTCGTAGGTGGTGGCCAGCCAGCCCCCGAGGAAGGCCCCGAGGGGGGCGGCGCACATGGCGAGCATGCGAGAGGTGGAGGCGACCCGGCCCATGAGACGGGCTGGGACGATCGCCTGCCGGAGGGAGGGCCCGAGCACCATCGTGGCGCCCATGCCGGCCCCGCAGACGGCGAGTGCCGGCCCGGCCACGTACGGGTTCGGGGCAGCGGCCAGGCACAGGACGGCAAGCCCTTCGACTGCGGCTGTGCAGGTCAGTGCGGTGCCGGTGCCGAGTCGTCGGCCAAGGCAAGAGGCGATGCCCGCACCGAGCAGGCCGCCGGTGGCCTCCGCTGTGAGGAGCAGGCCGAAGCCGTAGGTGTTGATGCCGAGGCGCTCGTGCGCGAAGAGGGCGAGGACGGTCTCCACAGCGAGGAAGGCGACGTTCCCCACCGCTGGGCGGAGCGCGAGCCCGAGCAGCACCCGGTTCCGGAAGACGTACGAGGCCCCGGCCCGCGCCTGCCGAAGCAGCGACTCGCGGACCTCCGGCACGGGGCGGGGCATGGCGGGCAGCGTACGTACGAGCAGTGCGGAGAGCAGGAACGACACCGCGTCGGTGAGCAGCGGAACCGCCCGCCCGAGCGCGAGCAGCGCACTGCCCGCGGGCGGCCCCGCGAAGCCGGACATGGCGGTCTGGGCGCCGCGCAGGCGGGAGTTGGCGCGCTCCAGGAGTGCGGGGTCGCGGCGGAGCAGATCCGGCAGATAGGCCGTGGCGGCCGTATCGAAGAAGAGTCCGCCGAGGCCGAGCAGGAAGGCGATGGCCGCGAGTAGCGGAATGCTCAGGACGTCAAGCACGGCCGCCGTCGCGGGTATCGCGAGCAGCACCGCACGTGCCGCGTCCGCGACCCCCATCGTGCGCCGGCGGTCCCAGCGGTCGACCAGCGCACCGCCGAGCACCCCGAAGAGCAGCCACGGCAGTGTCCCGGCGGCCGTGACGACGGCGAGCGCCATCGGATCCCGCGTCAATGTCAACGCGATCAGCGGCAGCGCGGCATGCGTCACCCCGTCACCGAGCGAGGAGATCGTCTGCGCGGTCCACAGCCGTCCGAACCCGGTCGGCAACTTTCGGACGCCTGAGATCACTTGGCGTCCCCTTCGGCCTGTGCGCGCGGTGCCGGGTGGAACAGTGCGAAGACGAGTGACGCGTCCGGCAGTGACGGATCGGACAGCTCGCGGTACTCGTCCGCCAGTGCCTGCAGCCGCGCCCCCAGCTCTGCGAACTGCTCCTCGGTGAGCCGCAGATGCGCCATCCGCACGTGCCGCTCGCCGTCCGCCGGCGACGCCTCCAGGTCCGCCACCGCATGGCGCATCAGCGCGTCCGGCCCTCCCTGGCCCGGATCCGGCAGTGCGATCGCCCGCGCGGCCATCGCGTAGTACCGCTCGGTGACCCCCCGGACCTTCCGCGTCCGCACCACCCTCACCAGGCCGGCCCGTTCCAGCAGCCGCACGTGATAGCTGGAGCTCCCCTTCGCCAGGCCCACCCGCTCGGCGATCTGCGTGATCGTCGCCGGCTCGAAGCGGAGCACGGCCATGATCCGATGGCGCGTGAGATTGGAGACAGCGCGCAGCTGCTCGTCCGTGGTGACGTGAAACGTCTCGGGAAGATCGTCGGTAGGCATGCGAGTGATGGTCAACGATTCTTGACCATTGCGCAAGGGGATTCGCGCGAACCTTCGGAATCTGCTGCTTGGAGCACGGACCTTCCGTCAAAGCCCCGGTCCCGCTGCTGATCTGATGAGCTGTCAAGAACCTTGGCATCCTCAAGTGATCAACGAACCACCTTCGGGTGATCATGTGATCGTGGAGACGCAGGCGTGTGACTACGGGTCCTCGCCGGCTCGGCAGCACGAGATCTGGAGACGCCTGCGCGAGGGGGAGTCGTTGAGTTTGGCCGGGCGGGCGCTCGGGACGCTGATGCAGCTGAAGACACCCCCGTCACTGCAACGGTGTTTGCAGTGACGGGTGACCAGGTCGTCCGTTGGTGCGTTCACGGGTGGGGAACTTGATGACGCCCGATCGTGGGCGGGTGAACCGAAAGCTGTGCACGGGCGGTTCATGCACCGTTGCGGCAGGTCGGAGCCCCGGGAGTCCGCACCGGCTTCCTGAAGAAAGGGGATCCGGCCGGCCGGCCGGGGCCCAGCGCCAGTACTCCGGCACGGCCGGGCGGACGGAGAACTGCCAGGTCGGCGTCTTCCTCGCCTGTGCCACCAGCCGTGGCCGCACCCTCATCGAGGGGAAGATCCCGTTCGGAATGGGTCACCGCGGACGCCGGCTACGGCTCCTCCAAGAGCCGGCGGACCGAACTGGAGCGGGCGGACGTCTTCCACGTCATGGCCACCACCCGGCACGACACCGTCGTCACCCGCTGGGCCCTCGACCACCCCGTCCACATCCTGTTCCCTGATCTGTCCAGGCAGAAGTGAAAGCGCCGCTCCTGCGGCAACGCCTCGCACGGCCCCCGCGTCTTCGACCGGGCGAGAGTGGAGGTCCGCCCCTGGCACCGCGAGGACCGCCGGCCCTGGGTGACCGCCCGCCGCATCGCGAGCCGGCCCGAGGAACTCTCCTGCTCCATCGCCCACTGCCCCGTCGACACCACACTTGGCCGGCTCATTCACGTCGTCGGGACCTGGTGGGCGGTCGAGGAGCGCTTCCAGAGGACGATGTTCTCGACGAACCCGAAGCGGTAGCGGTGCTGCTCGGTGAACCGCTGGACGTCCCACATCGTGGCCGGGACCGTTCGGCCGCCTCGTCCTTGGAGTCGGCGGTGACGCCTCGGACCAATGGTGGGCGCCCATCTGACGGCGACTGTACGTGTGGGGTGTTGAAGGCTGAACCGCTGTGGGTGGAGACGTTCGCGGGTCTGCGGATGCGGCAGTCCGAACCGCTGTGGCGTGTGGACGGCACCCCGATCCCGGTCCGCGACCGGAAGGGCGGGGCGTCCTCACGCACCTACCGGTTCTCGGCGAACGCGCAGGTCATCATCGACGCCGACACCAAGCTCCTGGTCGCCGCGGCACGGCCGGTGCCGGGCACCACCGCGGACGCGAAGGCCGGGCGGGACTTCCGGCCTGGCCACCGTCCGCGAGGGCGTGACCGCGCCGGCCGACGGCGCTTACATCGACACCGGCCGCGGGTGGTCCCCGCCGCAAACACCCCGGCCGGACCCTGCTGCCCGGCGAGGAGGGCGACAACGCCGAGCACCCGCGGGCGCGGTCCCGTGTCGAGCGCGCCTTCGCCCGCATGAAGCACTACAAGATCCTGCGCGACTGCCGCCGACGCGGCCACGGCCTTCACCACGCGGTCCAGGCCGTCGCCCACCTGCACAACCTCGCCATGACAGCGAGACCAGGCCGGCTCGAAACCGGCCCTGACCTGTCCGGACCCGACCTTCTGCAACGCGCTTCAGCGGTCTGTACGAGGCAGCCGACGGATGCCGTGCGAACGGTTCCGTCCCCAGCGGGCTTGCCGTGACCGGCCGGGAGTGCAGGCGGCGCGGAGGAAGCGATCGGGGCACGGAACCCCGTCGAGGACTCCAGGACCGATAGAGGCGTTTCCGGATACCGGGGCTTGGCCGGCGGGTACCGGGCCGAAGTCAGGCTCAGTACCGGGGAGGCAGGGGTGTGGACCGAGGGGGCGGGGGTATGCGGGCCTTGAGCGCTTGGGGGCGCTCTGGATAGGCAGGGTCTGCCGGATTCCCCCTCCGGCAGACCCTTGGGTGGAGGAGTGGCCCGCACCAAGTTGGTGCGGGCCACTCGGCGTGGGCCGGTGCGGCCGTGTGCGTCCACCGGAGAGGTCTTCGGTGATTCATGTGATGCCGGGGCGAGGATCAGGAACGGCAGAGCCATGGGCAGCCGCCGTTGCGCAGGTTTCCGTCGTAGCCCCGGCCGCTGCCGCAGACGTACGACCAGATGTTGCCGTATCCGGTGGTGATGCGGCAGTTCACTTCGGCACGACCGGCGGTTGTTCCAGGTGGACGTGCTCGGGAGGCTTCCCCCGCTACTGGTCACGGTGGTGGTCAGGTCACGGAGTAGAAGCGGATGGCGACTTCGGAGTCGTCGCCGCGGGCGAGGCCGATGAAGACGGTGCGGGCGAGCCAGAGGTGGGCGGGGGCGTCGGTGCGGAAGACGGGGGAGGTGCGGTAGTACACGCCTGCCTCGGACACCTGCAGGGCACCGTCGTACTGGGCGGGGACGCTGGGGTCGTCTTCGTGGTGGTAACCGCGGTTGGTGATGTCGATGACCGCGCCGTCATCGGCTTGAAGGAGGTATCGGGCATCGAGCTGGTAGACCCCGCGGCGTCTGTCGCACCAGTCGCCGCCACCGGCCAGGACAGTGCCGCGCAGGCGGGGACCATCGACAGTGCCGCCGGTGATGGGAACGTACTCGGTGACTTCGCCGTCCCCGTGCCCTATGTGCAGGGAGGGGGCGAGGAGGACACGGACCTCGAAGGCGAAGTCGAGGGCGGGTGTGAAATCCGGTCCGGCATCGGTCTGCGGCTCTGGGGCGATCATGGCACTCCGTAATGCTGTAAGGCTGGCGGGGCGGTAGGGCGGATCCTAGACAGGCCGTGCCCATCCCGGTCAACGGTGTTGACGTAACGCGGCTCTGTACCGGCGCGGTTCAGTGGCTCTTGATTACGCGGAGCGGAACCCCGGACCTCTCCGTCTTGGGTCGGCGCTGCGTACTTTTCTCCCTGTCGCCGGCCCTGATTGGCCGCGACCGTGACGCCGTCATCGTTGGCCTTATCCTGCCCTGCGACTCTGGTGCCGTCGGAGGCCACGTCAACCGGATCGAGATGCTCGAGCGCCAGATGTTCGGCCGCGCAGGCTTCGCCCTCCCGCGCGACCGCGTCCTGCTCGCGCGACGAGGCCATGCGGCCTTCCACGGCAGAAACGGCTGGCGTTGTCCATGAGAACGGGTTCTGGCGCAACTTCTGTGGAGTACCGCAGGCTTCATCGATTCGCAGTCCGTCCGCACCGCCGACACTGTCCCGCCGCCATCAAGGGCTTCGACGCGGGCGAGAAGGACAAGGGCCGCAGCAGGTTCATCGTCACCGACATCCTCGGCCTGGCTCCTGAGGGAGCTCGGCGTGGTGCGGCGGAAGCGTCGGCACCGGACGGGGCGGGGGCCGGGTGGGGCCGACAGGGAGAGGCAAGGGCCCAAGACCGAGCACGGACGGTCCCACCGGAGTGGACGGGCCCGTGCATGCCGACGGCTCCCGTCCCGTGGACAACGGGAGAGGGAGCCGTTCGGGACTGTGAGGCCTGTGCCTTCTGCGGTCAGGCGTGGCGATGGGTGTGACGGTTGCCGGTGATGAGGCGGTAGAGGGCGAGGAGGATGACGGAGCCGACGATGGCGGCGATCCAGGTGGATATCTCGAAGAAGCCGTCGATGGAGTCCACGCCGAAGATGACCTTGCCGAGCCAGCCTCCGAGCAGGCCGCCGGCGATGCCGATGAGCATGGTGATGATGATGCCGCCGGGGTCCTTGCCCGGCATCAGGGCCTTGGCGATGGCGCCGGCGATCAAACCGATGAGGATCCACGCGATGATGCCCATCATGCCTCTCCACTTCGTCGGATAAAGACTGTGTCAGCTCACCGTCTGCGCCGATCTCGCCCGGATAAACATCCCCTCTCGGCATCGGAGCCCTGCCGATCCACGGCCGGAGGAACATCCGCGAACGTCGCGAAGCTGGACAGCATCCGCTGCCCCCTGCAGGGATGCCCCGGGAGCCGGAAGCCCGTGTCCACCCTCTTCCCCAAAGGCTTGAAGTGGAGCGGATCACGGTTGGTCACCGCTCGTACTACCCGATCTCCTTTCACTCACCTCGCCGAGAACAACTGCCATGCCGGACCCTGGTGCCGACCTACGCCCCACCGCATGCCGAAGGGGGTCGCGGGACTTGCCGTGTTGGCCTGCGGCCCCTCCGCGACCCGGACGCGATCGAGTGCGACGAGGACGAGGACGTCGACCAGGAACAGCAGGCTGGGCGGAGGGGGTGGAACGGGAGCGGAACAGGCCGCTCAGAGCGCCGGGCGGGCCGCTCACAGGCATGGTGCGCCGGCGGCGGGGTGGCGGGTGTGGGGGAGGCCTGCCGTCTCTGCGGTGTCCGGCGGTGCGGGAGTCGGCGTCACCTCGATCACGTCGACGAGCCTGCGCAGCTTGTGCTGTGCGCGCAGGGCGTCGGACTGAGCCACACATACGACGGCTCTGGCCGTGTCCGCCGGTGCGGTGGTGTAGGTCAGGTCCAGCACGTGGTGGTTGTTGAGCGTGGCGGCGAGCCGCGCGAGTGTTCCGTGGCCGGGGCGGAGGGTGACGGTGAGCCGGGTGTGTTCCATGGGTGGTGGTCCTGTTCATGGGGCCGTGGTGGGGCTGGAAAATGGAAAAGACCCCTCGCGAGGTGCGAGAGGTCTGCGTGCGGGCGGTGAGCGCGGGAAGGGTCACTCCCTCGGGCTCGGTGCCGGCACGCTGCCGCTGATAATCAGCTGCTGCTGCATGCCCGGCATGCTGGCACAATCCGGCCGTAGCCCGGAAGGCCATCTCATATTGCGGGCGGCCCGAGAGGGGACCTTGCACGGAAGGGGCCCTTCACGGCGGCTTGCTGGTTCAGTCCGTTGGCACTGGCAGGCGCAGACGGCCGTCGTGGACTTCGACGACCTGACCGGGGGCGGCCCAGGTCATCCAGTTCGCCGACCGGCTGCTGCTCCCGGTCGATCGGGCCCAGGCCAGGAACAGCTGAGGAGGAGCCCCGACCCCGGCATTATCGAACTTGCGAACAGAGTGGGCGCCCGGCCCCCCCGACCGGGCGCCCACGGTCACGGGGCGGGCGTGAAGTGCACGACGGTGCTCTCGCACGCCTCGGCTTACACGTTCAGCGCGTCGATCTCGGCCTGGCCCGCGGTCAGGCCCCAGCGCGGCTTCGTCGCGGTCCACTCGCCGATGTACCGGCAGTGCGCGTCGGGCAGGGGCGGCATCCAGGCCGACGGGTCCTGGTCGGCCTTGGACCGGTTGGTGCGGGCGGTCACGGCGACCAGGCTGGTGGGGGCGTCCTGGTCGTTGGCGTAGGCCTCGCGGCGCTTGGCGTCCCACGTGCCGGCGCCGGAGCCCCAGGCCTCGGCGAGCGGGCCATGTGGTCGATGTCGAGCTTGCCGGGGTCGGTGACCTCCTGCCCGTCGCAGTACGAGATCCACTCGCCCCCGGACAGCTTGCAGCCGGCCGCCACGGTCGGCGCCTCGACCGCCTCGGGGAGCAGGACCTCGTTGCGGGTGTCACATGAAGTTCCTCGGCAGCTTCAGGGCGCCCGGCGGCTGGACGTGGTGAGCTGCCCGAGGCATCGGCCTCGTTGTCGCACTCACCCCGCGATGTTCCCGGCGGCGTTCGGAGTTCCTCGGTGGCGGTACGACGGCCGGGCCGGTGCAGTGCAGCATGTGCCTGCCCAGACGGCACACGGCTGCTGGACGGGGTAGCAAGGCCGGCTGCGACCTATGAGAGGTGCCGCAGCCCGTCTGCCGGTGACGGGCGCCCGTCGAGATCGGGCTGACCGCCTCGTGCGGCAGGCTCCCGTTCCTTGGGCGGCGTGGTACTCGGCGGCATGCTGTCCTACCTGGTCCCGCACAGGACTCAGTTGCCAGCGGAACGTGCCGAGCAGCAACGGCAGCCGAGCGCACTTTCGGAGGCTCGGCGTGCGGAACGGCTGGCGCTGCTGGAGCGGTTCATCGAGGTGGCGGCCGAGGCCGAACGCTCTGCGTTCAGTCGGCCTTCCGAATGGGACGATACCCACGCCTGGTACCTCACGGCCCAGGGCGTCATGAACAGGCTCTGGGTCGCAGAACGGCTCATCCGCATCCAATTCCCCCTGCCCGTACACGACGCGGCACGTGCGTACTTCCTGGATCTCAACCGGACGGTGTGGGAAGGCTTGCCAGACGGTGAGAGCGTGCGGGACCACCTGGAGGACAACCGGCTGGCGTTCCTCGACGCGGCCCGAGCAGTTATGGGATAGCCCCCGTTGCCGGGACTGTCGAAGACCTTTGCGGGTCACCCCTCAGGAGAGTTCCTTCCGCAGCAACGTGCACATCGTTTCGTGGCGGCGCAACGATCCATCGGGGGCTTGTTCGTCCCACGAGTCCGGCCGGCGGTCGTACGCGACATAGCCCAGTCGCTGGTACAGCGCACGAGCCCGAAGGTTGCTTTCCTCCACGGCCAGCTCGGCCTGCCGCAGACCGCGGTTCCTGATCCGCAGCTCCGCGGCTTCGACAAGAAACGTGCCGATCCCGCACGACTGCAACGCGGGATGGACCGCCAGCTGCCACAACGTGCCGACACCCTCCTTGACCTGGTAGTCGACACCGCCCTTCGCCACAGGAATGTTCGTCCCGGGGCAGACCGCCAGGTAGTCGACCTCACCAGCCCGGGCACGGTCCAACTGCCTGGCGACGCCGGCCAAGTGGTGGTCAGACCCCGCCCACCCGCACGACGCCAGGTCCGCATGCACCAGGTCACGGGCTGACAGCCTCAATACAACATCGATCATCTTAGACGCCATCTCATTTGGTGAGCCTGCGGTAGCAGATGAGGGTGCAGGCGATGCTGGTGAAGGCGAGGAAGTGGTCGGCTTTGCGTTCGTAGCGTCGGTGGAGCCGTCGACAGCCGGCGAGCCAGGCCATGGTGCGTTCGATGGTCCACCGGTGTCGTCCGAGCCGCTGGGAGGATTCGATGCCCTTGCGGGCGATGCGGTGGCGGATGCCTCGGCCGGAGAGCCATTGCCGCAGGTGGCGGTAGTCGTAGCCCTTGTCGGCATGGAGCTTGCCGGGCCTGCGTCGGCGGCGGCCGCGGCGTGATCGGATCGGGGTATGCCCTTGACCAGTGGGATCAGGGCCTGGCTGTCGTGGAGGTTGGCGCCGGAGATTCCGACGGAGATGGGCAGACCGGTCCGCTCGGTGATCAGATGGATCTTCGAGCCGTACTTGCCCCGGTCGACAGGATTCGGACCGGTCAGGTCCCCCTTTTCATCGCCCGCATGTTGACCGAGTCGATCGCGCAGCGCGACCAGTCCAGCTCGCCCCGGAAGCCGAGTTCATCAAGGACCAGGCGGTGCAGCTTGGCCCAGACCCTGGCCTTCGACCACTCGGTGAACCGGCGGTGGGCCGTGGCCCCGGAAGGCCCGAACGACGCGGCGGGCAGCTGCTGCCACGTGCACCCGGAGGTTGCCACGAACACGATCGCGGCCAGCACCTCCCGGTCACCATGCCGACGTCGGCCACCACCCTGAGGCCGCGAAGGAGCCTCAGGCACCACCCGCTGGAACAACTCCCACAATTCGTCCGGCACCAGCCGCTCAACGATCCCCACCACGGCCCGCAGCCTACCGACCCTGCCAAATGAGATGACGTCTTACGAGCTCGTGCACGGTAAGCGGTGAGACGTCGAAGGCTGCGGCGGGGCCGGTGCTCACCTCTGCCGTCGAGGGCTCAGGTCGACGGTCTGCTGC
>NZ_JBITXP010000021.1:0-136747 GCF_044544765.1 Streptomyces sp. NPDC053513 | reverse complement strand
TTCCGAACCCGGAAGCTAAGCCTTTCAGCGCCGATGGTACTGCAGGGGGGACCCTGTGGGAGAGTAGGACGCCGCCGAACAATTTTTAGCCTCAACCCCCGGACCGTGTCCGGGGGTTGAGGCATTTTTGCGTTCTAGGCTGTGGCCATGCGATACGACCTGGTCATCTTCGACAACGACGGTGTGCTCGTGGACAGCGAGCCGATCTCCAACACGCTGCTGGCCGGTTATCTGACGGAGCTCGGGCACCCCACCACGTACGAGGAATCGGTGCGCGACTACATGGGGTCCGCCATGCACCGCATCCACGAGTTGGTCGAGGAGCGGAGCGGGCAGCGGCTGCCGGCGGACTTCGACGAGACGTTCCACGCGCGGGTCTTCGCCGCTTTCCAGGCCGAGTTGGAGGCCGTGGTCGGCGCCGCCGACGTGCTCAAGGGGCTGGTCGCCGCCGGCGTTCCGTACTGTGTGGCCTCCTCCGGGAGTCACGAGCGGATCCGGGTCGGTCACCGGAAGACCGGGCTCGACGCCTGGTTCCGGGACGAGACGATCTTCAGTGCCGAGGACGTCGGCCGGGGCAAGCCCTGGCCCGACCTGTTCCTGCACGCCGCCGAGCGGATGGGAGTCGCTCCCGAGCGGTGCGTGGTCGTCGAGGACAGCGGGCCCGGGGTCCGGGCCGCCCTGGCCGCCGGGATGGACGTGTACGGGTTCACCGCGATGACGCCCCGGGAGAAGCTCACGGGGGCCAAGGGCTTCTTCGGGAGGATGGACGAGCTTCCCGCGATTTTGGGGTCGTGATCCATCTACCCAGCGGTAGGTTCCGGCCGTACGCTGTGCCGCCATGACAGATGCGCGGTTGCGGCGTGGGCGGGGATCCCTGGCGGTCAGTTTCTTCGTGCAGGGGGTCACCTTCGCCCTGCTCGTGACCCGGATACCGGCGATCCAGGACCAGTACGGGATCTCGGACGGGCTGCTGCCGGCCTTCCTGGCCGCGGTGCCGATCCTGGCCGGGGTGGCGAGCGTGGCGACCGAGAAGGTCGTCGCCCGGGTGGGACCCGCGGTGGTCCTCCGGTGGGCGCAGCCCTTCGTGCTGCTGGCCCTCCTCTCCGTGGGGCTGGGCTCCGAGCTCTGGCACGCGGCGGTCGCGCTGGGCCTCTTCGGGATCGCGGTCGGCGCGCTCGACGCGTCCATGAACATGCTGGGGGTGAGCCTCCAGCGGGCGTACGGCCGGAGCATCATGCTCGGCTTCCACGCCGCGTACAGCCTCGGCGGGATCGCGGGGGCCTCGCTGGCCTGGGTGGGGGCGCACTGGCACCTGTCGCTGTTCGTGTCCTACCTGCCGGTGGTGGCCGTGCTGCTGCCCGTCGCCTTCGTCGGCAGCCGGTGGTACGCGGCCGGTGAGGGGGCCGTGCCGGTCGGGGCGGTCGAGGGGAAGGGGAGCGGTGTCGTCTTCAAGGTGCTGCTGCCGCTCTGTCTCGTGATGACCTTCGCGTACATAGGGGACTCGACCGTCTCCAACTGGAGCGCCAAGTACCTCCAGGACGTGCTCGGCAGTTCCGAGGAGCTGGCGACCGTGCCGTACAACGCGTACATGGTGACGACGCTGCTCGGGCGGGCCGTCGGGGACTTCGGGGTGCGCCGGTTCGGGGCCGTCGTGGTGGTCCGGGCGGGGGCGGTGCTCGCGGGGCTGGGGTTCGCGCTGGTCGCCGTGGCTCCGGGCGCCTGGGTGGGGATCGCCGCGTTCACGGTGCTCGGGCTCGGGCTGAGCGTGATCGTGCCGCAGACCTTCGCGGCGGCGGGGCGGTTGTTCCCGGGGGCCAGTGACGCGGCGGTCGCGCGGCTCAACGTCTTCAACTACGTGGGTTTCCTCGTCGGGTCCCCTCTGGTGGGGGCGCTCGGGGACGCGTGGAGCTATCGGGGGGCCATGGCGGTGCCGATGGTGCTGGTCCTGGTGACGGTGGTGTACGCCACGTCGTTCGGTTCGCGCGAGGCCCGATACGGTGGCGGGCATGAGCGGCCGCGCACTGTTGATGTGGGATGAAGCTGTCACGCAGTACGACTTCGGGTCCGAGCATCCGATGGATCCGGTGCGGCTCGCGCTGACGATGTCGCTGGTGCGGGCCTACGGGCTGGACCGGGCGGTGGACGTGGTGGCGGCGAAGCCGGCCGGGGACTCGACGCTGCGGCTCGTGCACCGCGAGGACTACGTGGCGGCGGTGCGGGCGGCGTCGGCGGACCCGCGGCACGCCGACCAGGCGTACGGGCTCGGCACGGTCGACGATCCGGCGTTCGCCGGGATGCACGAGGTGTCGGCGCTGATCGCCGGGCAGTCGGTGGGGGCGGCGGAGGCGGTCTGGCGCGGGGAGGCCGCGCACGCGGTCAACTTCGCGGGCGGTCTGCACCACGCCATGCCGGGGTCGGCCTCCGGCTTCTGCATCTACAACGACGCCTCGCTGGCCATCGCCCGGCTGCTCGAACTGGGTGCCGAGCGGGTCGCGTACGTGGACGTGGACGTGCACCACGGGGACGGGGTGCAGGCGGCGTTCTGGGACGATCCGCGGGTCCTGACGGTCTCGCTGCACGAGCACCCGCGGACGCTGTTCCCGCAGACGGGCTGGCCGGAGGAGACCGGCGCGGCGGGGGCCGGCGAGGGCGGGGCGGTGAACGTGGCGCTGCCGGCCGGGACGGGGGACGCGGGCTGGCTGCGGGCCTTCCACGCGGTCGTGCCGGAGCTGCTCGCGGACTTCCGGCCGCAGGTGCTCGTGACGCAGCACGGGGCGGACACGCACTTCGAGGATCCGCTGGCGCACCTGGCGGTGTCGCTGGACGCGCAGCGGGCCGTGCAGGAGGCCTGTCACGAGCTGGCGCACGACCACGCGGAGGGGCGCTGGCTGGCGCTGGGCGGCGGCGGGTACGCGGTGGTGGACGTCGTACCGCGGTCGTGGACGCATCTGGTGGGGATCGCGGCGCACGCCCCGGTGGACCCGGAGTCGGCGATCCCGGCGTCCTGGCGGGACGAGGCGTACGCGCGGACCCGGCAGCCGGGGCCGTTGCGGATGACGGACGGGCGGTGGCCGGTGGGCTTCCGGGACTGGTCCGAGGGGTACGACCCGGCGGACCGGCTCGACCAGGCGGTGCTGGCGACGCGGCGGGCGGCCTTCCCGCTGCGGGGGCTGCTCGCCTAGGCGGTCCGGAGGGTTCTCCCCGGGCGATTCAGAACGTTCTCCTGGGTGTTACGCCGACTGTGGGGTGTCCGGGAGGTTTGGATCCCCGGCCGGTGGTGTTCCGGCAGCATCGGACGGGTGTGGAGTACCGGGGCGCTGCGGGCGCATCTGTTGGCGTCGGGGTTGGCCGGCACGGTGGCGACCTCGCGGGAGGAGAATCTGCGGAGCTATCGGCTCTTCGCCGCGCGCGATCCGCGGGTGCTGCTCGGGCTCGACCCCGACCGGGAGTGGGACGAGGCCGGTCTGCTGCGGCTGATGGCCGACAAGTGCGGGGTGTCGGGGGATCCGCTGCACCGGGCGGGGCCGGACGTCATTGATCCGGAGCGTACGGTGCGGGGGCTCGACGCCTTCGCGGCGCGCCTGGGCGTGGCGGCCGCGCGGCGGGTTCCGGTGCTCCTCGGGACGGGTCATCCGCACCGTCTGCTCGGTTTCTACGCCGCTCTCGCAGACGCTTTGTCGGCGGCGGGATGTCTTGTTCTCACACCGGCGCAGGGGAGATGTGTCGACATAACGACCCGGTTCGGCGTACGCACGTACCTCCTCGACTACGTACGCGGGGTCGCGCTGGTACGGGAACCCGGGCCGTCCGTGGACGGGCGTGTGCCGGGGGCGCATTCCCATTCGCCGCTGCCGGTCAGGGCCGCTCTGGAGAGCGCGGCCGAGAGCGGCGGGCCGCTGCCGGAGCTCGTGGTGGGGGACCACGGATGGGTCTGCGGGGCAGGTCAGCTGGGTATCGAGGCCATCGGTCTCGCCGATACGGATGATCCGGCGCTGTTCGTCGGAGAGGCCGAGGGGCAGGTGTCGGTGGCCGTTCCGCTCGATGACGGCGTGCGCTCCGCCTCGTACCTCCCGCTCACGCGCTATGTACTCAATCGAGCGCGTCTGTCACGGTAAACGGCCGATGGCAGCTCCTCTTCCCCACTCGTACCACCCGCCCCTAGTCTGGAGAGTGAGCGCTCGGCGACTAAGAGTCACCGGAGGGGAAGCCGGTGGGCGTCGCGGCGGAAGGTACAGGTGGGTCATGGCTGCTGGCGATCGACCTCTCAACGAGGTCAAGTTTCTGACCGTGGCGGAAGTCGCCTCGGTGATGCGCGTGTCGAAGATGACCGTGTACCGCTTGGTGCACAGCGGTCATCTGCCGGCGATCCGGGTGGGCAGGTCCTTCCGGGTGCCGGAACAGGCCGTTCACGAGTACCTGAGGGAGTCCTTCGTGGGGGTGGGGACCGCGTAGCGAGCGCGCGGCCGAACAGCGGGTGAGCGGAGTCCGGCCCTCGGATTACTTGCGCGGTGCTCGGGACGGTAGGCTAGGCCGACGTAGGTCGTGTGGGCCCAGACGCCCCGCACCGATCCCCGCCGGGAGGCGGGGATGTTCCGAGAAGTGAGCGAGGGTAGTCGTGGGCTCTGTTATCAAGAAGCGGCGCAAGCGGATGGCTAAGAAGAAGCACCGCAAGCTGCTCAAGCGCACGCGCGTTCAGCGTCGCAACAAGAAGTAAGGCGACAGCTGCTTCGCAGCGTTTTGCGTCAGGCGTGGCCCTCCACCGTTCCTCGGTGGAGGGCCACGCTTTTATCCACAGGAAATCTCCACGCGCTACGGTGGCGTCCAACGGAAGACGGACGGAAGGCGCTGATCTTGGGCAGGGTCGTGCTCGTCACCGGTGCCGCCCGGCATCTGGGCGGCCGCTTCGTGCGGCGGATCCAGCGGGACCCGGAAGTGGAGCGGGTGATCGCCGTGGACGCGGTCGACCCCGCGCACCAGCTCGGCGCCGCCGAGTTCGTACGGGCGGACATCCGCCGGCCCGAGATCGCCAAGGTCCTCGCCGAGCACGACGTCGACACGGTGGTCCACCTCGACGTCACCGGCACGGCGCTCGGCGGCGGCGGCCGGACGTCGGTCAAGGAGACCAACGTCATCGGCACCATGCAGCTCCTCGGCGCCTGCCAGAAGTCGCCGCGGATCCGGCGGCTCGTGATCAAGTCCAGTACGAGCGTCTACGGCTCCGCGCCCCGCGACCCGGCCGTCTTCACCGAGACGACGGCCGCCAAGTCCCTGCCGAGCGGCGGCTTCGCGAAGGACGCCGTCGAGGTCGAGGGGTACGTCCGGGGCTTCGCCCGGCGCCGGCCGGACGTGGCGGTGTGCGTGCTGCGGTTCGCGAACATCCTCGGGCCCCGGATCGACTCCCCGCTCGCCGAGTACCTGGCGCTGCCGGTGCTGCCCACCGTCCTCGGCTACGACCCTCGGCTGCAGTTCGTCCACGAGGACGACGTGATCGACGTCCTGCGCCTGGGCGCGCACGAGCCCCGCAGGGCGACCCAGAACAGCGGCACGTTCAACGTGGCCGGGGACGGGGTGCTGCTGCTCTCCCAGTGCGCCCGGCGGCTCGGGCGGCCGACGGTGCCGGTGCTGCTGCCCGCGGTCACCTGGGTGGGCACCGCGCTGCGCACGGTCGGGATCACCGACTTCGCGCCCGAGCAGATCCGGCTGCTCACGCACGGCCGGGTCGTCTCGACGGTCCAGACGCGCGAGGTCCTGGGCTTCTCGCCGCGCTACTCGACGGCGGAGGCGCTCGACGACTTCGCGCGGGGCCGGGGGCCGGGGCTGCTGCCGCCCGAACTGCTAGCCGGGGCGGTCGACCGGCTCGCCGCGCGGCTGGCCCCGTCGGCCGCTCGCCCCACCGAAGCCTCCCCCCTTCACCACGGCGCCTGAGGAGACCCGACTGCGATGGCGGACGCCAAGGTCATTCCGTTCGACGACGACCGCTCACGGGCCCGTCGGAGGCCCGTCCGGGCCGAGGGCGAGGCGGCGGCCGTACGGGCCCTGCCCGGGCCGCAGCAGGCCCCGGAGGAGTCCGGGGAGCCGGGAGCGCCCGAGGCGGCCCCCGAAGCCTCTGGGGCTGCTTCCGGGAACCCCGGCGCGCCCGGTGCCGCCGGGCCGGAGACCGCGGCGGGTCCGGAGCCGGGGCGGGGCGCGGCCGGCGGGAGCGGTTGGGAGCGGCGGCTCGCGAGCGGGCTCGCGTTCCTGCGGCGGCGGGTCACCGGCGAGTACGAGGTCGACGAGTTCGGCTACGACGAGGAACTCACCGACCAGGTCCTCATGTCGCTGCTGCGCCCGCTGTACGAGAAGTACTTCCGGGTGGAGGTGAAGGGCGTCGAGAACATCCCGGCCAAGGGCGGGGCGCTGATCGTCGCCAACCACTCGGGGACGCTGCCGCTGGACGGCCTGATGATGCAGGTCGCCGTCCACGACCACCACCCGGCCGGGCGGCACCTGCGGCTGCTCGCGGCGGACCTGGTCTTCGTCCTGCCCGTTGTCAACGAGCTGGCCCGCAAGGCGGGGCACACGCTGGCCTGCGCGGAGGACGCGGAGCGGCTGCTGCGCGCCGGCGAGATCGTCGGGGTGATGCCGGAGGGCTTCAAGGGGATCGGGAAGCCCTTCGGGGAGCGGTACAAGCTCCAGCGGTTCGGGCGGGGCGGCTTCGTCTCGACGGCGCTGCGGGCCGGGGTGCCGATCGTGCCCTGCTCGATCGTGGGGGCGGAGGAGATATACCCCATGCTCGGGAACGCCAGGACCCTGGCGCGGGTGCTCGGTTTCCCGTACTTCCCGCTCACCCCGACCTTCCCCTGGCTGGGGCCGCTCGGGGTGCTGCCCCTGCCGACGAAGTGGACGATCCAGTTCGGCGAGCCGATCGAGACGGACTCGTACGCGCCGGAGGCGGCGGAGGACCCGATGCTGATGTTCAACCTGACGGATCAGGTGCGGGAGCAGATCCAGCACACGCTGTACAAGCTGCTGGTGCAGCGGCGGTCGGTCTTCTTCTGAACCGGCGCAGGAAGAAGGGGCGCCCCCCGGTCCCGGGGGGCGCCCCTTCTTCCTGCTAGCGGGTGTCCTCGCTGTCGATGCCGAGGCCCGGAAGGAGGCCCGGCAGGAGGGGCGGGAGGGTCACGTCCGGCACGTCCGGGGCCACCTGGTCCTCCGCGGGGACCGACGGGGTGCCCGCCGGGGAGGGCTTGAGCAGTCCGCCGGCGCTGCCGCCGAGGAGGCCGTCGTCCTCGGTCGAGCCGGAGCCGCTGCCCGTGCTCGGGGTGGCTCCCGCGGTGGACCCGGAGGGGCGGGGCGAGGCGGAGTGGCTGCCCGGTGGGGGCGTCTCCTGGCCGGCCGTCGGCCGCTGGCCGCCCGTGCCCTGGGTGCCCTTCGGGGCGGCGGGGCTGCTGCGCGGTCCCTCGGAGCCGATCGCGCCCTTCTCGGGGGTGCGGGGCAGCACCGACTGGAGCGGCTCGACGTCTTCGTCTATGGCGTCGAAGACGTCCGTCACCTCGCTGCCGACGTCCGCCAGCTGGACGGGGAGCCGGTCGCGGAGGCCGTTCCAGGTGTCCCGGTGGGCCTGGGCGAAGGAGTTGAGCCGGGCCATCGGGGCGATCTCGCCGTCCCGCTCGTACGCCTCGCGGAGGAGCCGGCGGCCCTCGGAGGCGTCGTGCTTCATGCCGCCCAGGACGCGGCGGATCTCGGCGAGGGACTCGTGGTCGAGCTCCCCGGCGCGGCCGCGCTCCATGAGCCGGCGGGCCTCGCTGAGGCGGGTGGAGGCCTGGTCGAGGTAGATGCCGCCGCGGTCCGCGTCGTCGTCCGCCATGCCCAGCTTGATGTCCTCCATGCCCCGCTTGAGTCCGTAGAGCGAGTCACCGGGGAGGGCGTCGGAGCTGGCGGCGGCGACTCCGCCGAAGGCGCCGGCCGCCACACCGACCGTGAGACCGCCGGCGGCGAGGCCCTTGGTCCAGCGGGACCGGGGGCGCAGTCTCCTCAGGGGCGACGCCCGGTGGGAGCCCTTGCCGGTGGATGTCCGCTGCTCCGGCACCGTAGGGCCCGCGGCGGCGCTCCCCTCCAGGAGCATCGCTTCCATGGCGGCGACCAGCTGGGCTCGCTGCACCACCTTGACCTCGGGGTCGAGCTGCGGTCTGGGCAGCTCGCCGAGGCCGTTCGCCAAGGCCAACAGCCGCCCCTGGTCGGCGGGTTCGGCCGGCTCCGCCGGGGCCTCGGGCTGCTCGGCCGCCGCGTCCTCGGACGCCCGGTCCTCCAGGGCCTGGGCGAAGGCGTTCGCCCGCCGGTGCGCCGATACGTTCGCGATCACTGGCGGCACCTCCTCTCGTCATGACGGTCGACTCTCCGGGGTGTCCGGAAGGTTGCACACCTTGAGCACATCCACACGAAAGAGTGAGTGGCTGTGGGCAGGGCGTGACCACAGGGAGTCTGCATCCCGCACAACGAGCGGCGCGGCACTTGGGTTACGCGCGAAAGATGATCGGACCAGTGCGTCATCGGGGCGTCACCGACTGTGAGTTGGGCGGGGGTCGTGGGGATGTGGGGGGAGGTGCGGGCACGGCGGTGCGGACCGGGGCAGGGGGGTGCGTGTGGGGGGCGCGGAGCGGTCAGCGGGCGTCGTCCGGGAGGAGGCGGGCCAGGGTGCGGACGGCCCGGTACTGGAGGGTCTTGATCGCGCCCTCGTTCTTGCCCATGACCCGGGCGGTCTCGGCGACCGAGAGGCCCTGGAGGAAGCGGAGCGTCACGCACTCCTGCTGCTGGGGGTTGAGGCGGCGGACCGCGTCGAGCAGGGCGGCGTTCGACAGGGACTCCAGGACGGAGTCCTCGGGGCTGCGCTCGACCTCGTTGGCGTCGAGCATCTCGCCGGTGGTGACTTCCAGGCGGAACCGGCTGGACTTGAAGTGGTCGGCGACCAGGTTCCGGGCGATGGTGACGAGCCAGGCGCCGAAGTCGCGGCCCTGCCAGGTGAAGGTGGAGATCCGGCGCAGGGCGCGCAGGAAGGTCTCGCTGGTGAGGTCCTCCGCCGTCGCCTTCCCGCCGACGCGGTAGTAGATGTAGCGGTAGACCGTGTCGCTGTACTGGTCGTAGAGGCGGCCGAAGGCCTCGGCCTCACCGGCCTGGGCGCGCTCGACCAGGTCCATCATGCGGGCGCTGTCGCTGTCCGCGGTGGGGCGGCGGTGGGTGGTCGAGGTCGTGGATCGCGTACCCCGTCTGCCCACGGCGGCGCCGCCGTCGGCCAGGGCGTAGCAAGGTCCGGCGGGTGCCGGTGCGGCGAAGGCGAAGGCGGGGACAGGGCCGGCGTACGCGGTGGGGACGAAGCCGCGCAAGTGGTCGAGGACCGTTGCGCGCAGCGTAGCCAGGCCCGAGGTGTCAACCCCGACGTGTGGGTACACGGGACTCCCAGAGGCAGAGCTTCCATCACGTGCAGTGCGGGACCGTTCACCCGTCGTGGCGACGCGAGGGGTCCTTTGTGCGTCTGAGGAGAATAACGCTTCGTACAGGCAGCGCTACACCCAGTTGCTCAAATCACCGGTTCCGACGTATCTGTTACTGCTTGTAGTCGCATCAAGTCGCAGTTCGTGACCGTTTGTTGATCGGTTTGCTTCCGAGTGTGACTGCGCGGGAGATGCGTTGTGCTCAAGTCCGGGGCGCGTGAGTGAACGGGGCCGCTGCGGGGTAAGGAGGCGGGAATGCCCGGGAGTCGACCTGTGCGGTGCTGTTCGACCACGGACGGGTGAGTGCCCCTGGTCCGGGGTTGTCGCAGATGATCGCAGCCGAAACGTATCGGCAGATCGCCCCGGCGCGCCGGGGCGTGACCTCGCGGGGGAGCGTCAGCGGCGGCGGCGGTGCAGGGCGACCGCGGCGGCGGTGCCGCCGGCCAGCGCGCCCAGGCCCGCGGCGGCGGGGATGCCGACCTTCGCGGCCTTCCGGCCGGTCCGGTAGTCGCGCAGCCGCCAGTCCCGGTCCTTCGCGTGCCTGCGGAGCTTGGTGTCCGGGTTGATCGCGTACGGGTGCCCCACCAGCGACAGCATCGGGATGTCGTTGTGCGAGTCGCTGTACGCGGCGCAGCGGTTCAGGTCGAGGCCCTCGGCGGCGGCGAGGGCCCGTACCGCCTCGGCCTTGGCCGGACCGTGCAGGGGCTCGCCGACCAGCTTGCCCGTGTAGACGCCGTCGATCGACTCGGCGACCGTGCCCAGCGCGCCGGTCAGACCGAGCCGGCGGGCGATGATCGTGGCCGTCTCGACCGGGGCGGCCGTCACCAGCCAGACCTTCTGGCCCGCGTCCAGGTGCGCCTGGGCGAGGGAGCGGGTGCCGGGCCAGATGCGGTCGGCCATGTACTCGTCGTAGATCTCCTCGCCGATCGACATCAGTTCGGAGACGCGGTGGCCCTTCACGATGGACAGGGCGCTGTCGCGGGCGTCCTGCATGTGCTCGGGGTCCTCGACGCCGGCGAGCCGGAACCAGGCCTGCTGCCAGGCGAAGCGCGCGAGTTCGCGGCGCTGGAAGAACTTCCGCTTGTACAGGCCGCGGCCGAAGTGGAAGAGCGCGGCGCCCTGCATCACGGTGTTGTCGAGGTCGAAGAAGGCCGCGGCGCGCACGTCGCCGACGACCGGGAACTCGGGCTCGGCGGCCTCGGGTTCGGTGGCGGCGGCCTCCTCGCGCTCCAGTTCCAGCTGGAGCGAGGACTTGCGCGCCGCCTCGGCGGCGGCCTCGCCTGCCAGGACGCTGCGCGCGGTGGCGGAGCGCCTACGGGGGGTGAGCCATCCCAGAGCGGCCATGTCGTTGAGCATAGCCAGTCTGTTCGGTACTTCCCGACTTGTGAGGATGCCGGGGTGTGAACAGTGGGGGACCCCCCTGTTACGGCGGGCCAGAATGGGCGTCATGTTCGGACGTGCGAAGAAGAAGGACGCCGGGTCGGGGAAGGGCGCCGCCTCGCGCGTGGTGACCCTGATCGGCAAGCCGGGATGCCATCTCTGCGACGACGCCCGCGCGGTGATCGAGGCCGTCTGCGCGGAGACCGGGGCCTCCTGGGAGGAGAAGGACATCACCCGGGACGAGGAGCTCCACCGGGCGTACTGGGAGCAGATCCCCGTCGTCCTGATCGACGGCGAGCAGCACACCTTCTGGCGTGTGGACGCCGGCCGGCTCCGGCGCGAACTGGGCGCCTGACCGGAAGCGCGGACCGGGTGCGTGACCGGAAGACGGTTACCATCGTGGACGTTTTGTTGGGTTCCGGGGGCGGCGTCGTGAGGAGTGTGTGCGGCTTTGCCCCCTTCGGGATATCAACGCTCCCACGCGCTCCGCGGTTCCGCGACGATACGAACCGGCCGCGTGACCCCGGTCACTTTGGGCGGACAAAACGGACACCATCTTTGTGCACGCGTTCACAAAGACATAGCCTGCATTCGACGGGGCGGTCTTGGGACGTATGGCCGCCTGCAGCCCCGCTCATCCCGCAGGAGCACCGTGGCAACTGGCCGAACTCACCGACCGGCGACCCGTAGCCGAGGAATTCCCGAGGCCACCGTCGCCCGGCTTCCGCTGTATCTGCGCGCACTGACCGCGCTCTCGGAGCGTTCCGTACCCACGGTCTCCTCCGAGGAGCTCGCGGCCGCTGCGGGGGTCAACTCCGCGAAGCTGCGCAAGGACTTCAGCTACCTCGGCTCGTACGGCACCCGCGGTGTCGGCTACGACGTCGAGTACCTCGTCTACCAGATCTCCCGCGAGCTCGGTCTGACCCAGGACTGGCCCGTCGTGATCGTCGGCATCGGCAACCTCGGCGCCGCGCTCGCCGGCTACGGCGGCTTCGCCTCCCGCGGCTTCCGCGTCGCCGCGCTCATCGACGCCGACCCCGCCATGACCGGCAAGCCGGTCGCCGGGATCCCCGTCCAGCACAGCGACGACCTCGAGAAGATCATCAGCGAGGACGGCGTCTCCATCGGCGTCATCGCGACCCCGGCCGGCGTCGCCCAGCAGGTCTGCGACCGGCTCGTGGCCGCCGGAGTCACCTCCATCCTGAACTTCGCCCCGACCGTGCTCTCCGTGCCCGACGGCGTGGACGTGCGCAAGGTCGACCTCTCCATCGAGCTCCAGATCCTCGCCTTCCACGAGCAGCGCAAGGCCGGCGAGGAGACGAGCGCCGAGGAGGGCCCCGCCACGGACGCCGAGCCCGAGGCCGCCGCGGTCGTCGCGCCGCCGGCCCCCCGTGGCGCCACGGGCGACACCGGCCGCAAGGGACCCGACGGGGACGTCCCCGCGGTGATGCCGGCATGAGCCTCCTCGTCGTCGGACTGAGCCACCGCAGCGCCCCGGTCTCCATCCTGGAGCGGGCCGCGCTGTCGGCGGACACCCGGGCCAAGCTGCTCCAGGACACCCTCGCCGCCGAACCGGCCACCGAGGGCACCGTCCTGGCCACCTGCAACCGCATCGAGCTCTACGCCGACGTGGACAAGTTCCACGCCGGTGTCGCCGAGCTGTCCACGCTCCTCGCCCAGCACAGCGGCGTCGGCCTGGACGAGCTCACCCCTTACCTCTACGTGCACTACGAGGACCGGGCCGTCCACCACCTCTTCTCGGTGGCCTGCGGACTCGACTCCATGGTCGTCGGCGAGGGCCAGATCCTCGGCCAGATCAAGGACGCCCTCGCCCTCGGCCAGGACCTCCACACCGCCGGCCGGCTCCTCAACGACCTGTTCCAGCAGGCCCTGAGGGTCGGCAAGCGCGCCCACAGTGAGACCGGGATCGACCGGGCCGGACAGTCGCTCGTCACCTTCGGCCTGGAGCAGCTCGCCCAGGACACGCCCGTCGAGACCTGGGCCAAGGGCAAGAAGGCCCTCGTCATCGGAGCCGGCTCGATGTCCTCGCTCGCCGCCGCGACGCTCGCGCGCTCCGGCGTCTCCGAGATCGTCATCGCCAACCGCACCCTGGCCCGCGCCGAGCGCCTCGCGCAGATCCTGGCCGAGCCCGGGGGCACGGGGGTCGCCGCACACGCGGTCGAGATGGTTGCCGTCGGCGACGAACTGACACGTGCCGACGTCGTCGTCTCCTGTACCGGCGCCACCGGACTCGTCCTCACCGGCGAGGCCGTCGAGGACGCCGTACAGGACCGTACGACCCCGCTCTTCCTGCTCGACCTCGCCATGCCCCGCGACATCGACGCCGCCGCCCACCGCGTCCCCGGCGTCCGGCTCGTCGACATCGAGTCGCTCGCCGAGGCCTCCGCCGACGCGCCCATGGCCGCCGACGTCGACCAGGTCCGCGGCATCGTCTCCGACGAGGTCGCCGCCTTCGGCGCCGCCCAGCGCGCCGCCCACATCACCCCGACCGTGGTCGCCCTGCGCACCATGGCCGCCGACGTGGTGGCCAGCGAGGTCGCCCGCCTGGAAGGCCGCCTCCCCGGCCTCGACGAAAAGCAGCGCGCCGAGATCACCCAGACCGTGCGCCGCGTCGTCGACAAGCTCCTGCACGCGCCGACCGTGCGGGTCAAGCAGCTGGCCAGCGAGCCCGGCGGCGCCGGGTACGCGGACGCGCTGCGGACACTCTTCGACCTCGACCCGGAGACGGTGGCTTCTGTCAGCCGGGCCGACCTGAATGACGCCGACGTCAAGAACCGAGGGCGAGTATGACCGAGAGGGCACTGAGGCTCGGGACCAGGCGCAGCAAGCTCGCCATGGCCCAGTCCGGGCACGTGGCCGACGCCGTCCGGCAGCTGACCGGCCGGCCCGTCGAGCTCGTGGAGATCACGACGTACGGGGACACCTCCCGGGAGCACCTGGCGCAGATCGGCGGCACCGGCGTCTTCGTCGCCGCCCTGCGCGACGCGCTGCTCGCCGACGAGGTGGACTTCGCCGTGCACTCCCTGAAGGACCTGCCGACCACCCAGCACCCCGACCTGGTGCTGGCCGCGATCCCCCGCCGCGAGGACCCGCGCGACGTGCTGATCGCCCGCGAGGGCCTGACGCTGGACCGGCTGCCCGCGGGCGCCCGGGTCGGCACCGGCTCCCCGCGGCGAATGGCACAGCTGCACGCCCACGCGCGCAACCACGGCCTCGACATCACCTGCGTCCCCATCCGCGGCAACGTCGACACCCGCGTCGGCTACGTCCGCAAGGGCGAGCTGGACGCGGTCGTCCTGGCCGCGGCCGGACTCAACCGCATCGGCGGGACCGACGAACTCCTCGACGGCCTGACCGCCGAGCCGCTGTCCGTCGACACCGTCCTGCCCGCCCCCGGCCAGGGGGCCCTGGCCGTCGAATGCCTGGCGTCGAACACCGAACTCGTCGCCGCGCTCGCGCCCCTCGACGACCCGCACACGCGGGCCGCCGTGGCCGCCGAGCGATCCCTGCTCGCCGCCCTGGAGGCCGGCTGCTCCGCACCCGTGGGTGCGCTGGCCGACCTGCTGGCCGACGACCCCGGTCACGGGCAGGTTGTCACCGAAATGCGCCTGCGCGGCGTCGTCGGCACCACCGACGGCTCGACGCTGGTGCAGCTGTCCACCACCGGACCCGTACCCACCTCGCACGACGAGGCCCTGGCGCTCGGACGCGAACTCGCGGACGAGATGCTCGCCAAGGGTGCGGCCGGTCTTATGGGGGAGCGAGCACTTTGAACCCCACCAGCCCGACCACCAGCCCGCTGTCCCCGGCCCTCGCGGGCCACGGGCACGTCACGTTCCTCGGCGCAGGACCGGGCGACCCCGGACTGCTGACCCTCAGGGCCGTCGAGGCCCTCGCGGGGGCGGACGTCCTGATCGCCGAGCCGGAGGTGCTCGAGGTCGTTCGCGGCCATGCGCGCGCGGGGGTGAGCACGCCTGAGCTGACGGTCATTGACGAGACGTCAACAACCGCCGGTGTCCCCGTGTTGAGGGATGCCGCCAATCTTGTCATGGAGGCCGCGCGGGGCGGCAGGCGGGTCGTCCGTGCGGTGACCGGCGACCCCGGCCTCGACGGGAACGCGGGCGCCGAGATGCTCGCCTGCGCCGCCGAGGGCATCCCCTTCGAGGTCGTCCCCGGCGTCGCCACGGCCGTCGGCGTGCCCGCGTACGCCGGTGTGCCGCTGCGCGACGCGCAGGGCACCGACGTGCGCTTCGTCGACGCCCGCACCGCCGACGAGCGGTGCTGGACCGAGGTCGGTGCCTCGGACGGGACCGTCGTCGTGTCCACCTCCCTGGACTCGGTCGCCGCGGCGGCCGGTGAGCTGGTGGCGGCTGGCCGTAAGCCGGACACCCCGCTCACCGTCACCATCGCCGGCACGACCACCCGCCAGCGCACCTGGACGGCGACCCTCGGGACCATCGCCCAGGTCTTCAAGCAGGGCAAGGTCCTCCCCTCGCCCGAAGGACACCGGCCCGTCATAGCCGTGGTCGGCGAGCGCAGCGCCCCGGCGCAGCGGGACCAGCTGTCGTGGTTCGAGTCCAAGCCCCTCTTCGGGTGGCGGGTCCTCGTGCCGCGCACCAAGGAACAGGCCGCGTCGCTCTCCGACCAGCTGCGCTCGTACGGCGCCGTGCCGCACGAGGTGCCGACGATCGCCGTCGAGCCGCCGCGCACCCCGCAGCAGATGGAGCGGGCGGTCAAGGGCCTGGTCACCGGCCGGTACGAGTGGATCGCCTTCACCTCGGTGAACGCGGTGAAGGCCGTACGGGAGAAGTTCGAGGAGTACGGGCTCGACGCCCGCGCCTTCGCCGGGATCAAGGTCGCGGCGGTGGGCGAGCAGACCGCGGCGGCCCTGGTGGACTTCGGCGTGAAGCCGGACCTCGTGCCGTCGGGCGAGCAGTCCGCCGCGGGCCTCCTGGAGGACTGGCCGCCGTACGACCCCGTCTTCGACCCGATCGACCGCGTCTTCCTGCCGCGCGCCGACATCGCGACCGAGACGCTGGTCGCGGGCCTGATCGAGCTCGGGTGGGAGGTCGACGACGTCACCGCCTACCGGACCGTGCGGGCCTCGCCGCCGCCGGCGGACACGCGGGAGGCGATCAAGGGCGGCGGCTTCGACGCCGTGCTCTTCACGTCCTCCTCGACCGTGCGGAACCTCGTCGGCATCGCTGGCAAGCCGCACAACGTGACGGTCATCGCCTGCATCGGTCCCGCCACCGCCAAGACGGCGGAGGAGCACGGCCTGCGGGTCGACGTCCTCTCGCCCGAGCCGTCCGTCCACAAGCTCGCCGAGGCCCTCGCGGACTTCGGCCTCCGGCGCCGGGAGTCCGCGCTGGAGGCGGGGGATCCGGTGACGCGGCCGTCGGAGCGGCGGCCGGGGGCGCGGCGGCGTCGGACGACGTAGCCGCTTCGGGCACGGCGGTTTCCCGGGGTGCGGGTCCGGTTCACGGGCCCGCACCCCGCGCGTACGCACAGGGCGCCGGTATGCCCACAACGTGTCTGTAAGGGCACGGGGTGCGCGGGCGTAGCCTCGGATTCATGAACTCGTACGGATCCTTTCCCGGGGCGCGGCCGCGGCGGCTGCGGACGACGCCCGCCCTGCGCCGGATGGTGGCCGAGACGCGGCTGCATCCCGCCGACCTGATCCTGCCCGCGTTCGTGCGCGAGGGGATCACCGAGCCCGTGCCGATCCAGGCCATGCCCGGGGTCGTGCAGCACACCCGGGACACCCTGCGGAAGGCCGCCGTGGAGGCGCTGGAGGCCGGGGTCTCCGGGATCATGCTCTTCGGTGTGCCCGCCGACGAGAAGAAGGACGCCGCCGGGACGGCCGGCACGGACCCGGACGGGATCCTCCAGGTCGCCATCCGGGACGTGAGGGCCGAGGTCGGCGACGACCTCGTCATCATGTCGGACCTGTGCCTGGACGAGTTCACCGACCACGGCCACTGCGGCGTCCTGGACGCCCAGGGCCGCGTCGACAACGACGCCACGCTGGAACGTTACGCCGAGATGGCCCAGGTCCAGGCCGACGCCGGCGTCCACGTCGTCGGCCCCTCCGGGATGATGGACGGCCAGGTCGGCGTGATCCGCGACGCCCTGGACACCATCGGCAAGGAGGACGTGGCGATCCTCGCGTACACCGCGAAGTACTCCTCCGCCTTCTACGGGCCCTTCCGCGAGGCCGTCGGCTCCTCCCTCAAGGGCGACCGCAAGACCTACCAGCAGGACCCCGCCAACCTCCGCGAGTCGATGCGCGAGCTCGCGCTCGACCTGGAGGAGGGCGCCGACATGGTCATGGTCAAGCCGGCCGGCCCCTACCTGGACGTGCTCGCCAAGGTCGCCGCCTCCGTCGACGTGCCCGTCGCCGCCTACCAGATCAGCGGCGAGTACGCGATGGTCGAGGCGGCGGCCGAGAAGGGCTGGATCGACCGCGACAAGGCGATCCTGGAGACCCTCACCGGCATCCGCCGCGCCGGCGCGCAGATGATCCTCACCTACTGGGCCACCGAGGTCGCCCGGAACCTGTCCGCCGGACGCGGATAGCCGGGGCCGGTCCCACCAGAAGGACCACACCGGCGTGTCCAGCAGGGCCCGGTGGGCGTACTCGCGCAGGGTGCCGCAGGTCCCCTGCGTGATGTTGCCCGGGCAGAACGCGAAGTGCTCCGCCGCCACCGCCTCGGCCTCCTCCACGGTCCGGGGCGGTGCCGCCACCGGGAACGGCCGACCGGGTCGGACACGAGCCCGGGCAGCCGGTTCGGGATCGTCGCCATGACCAGAAGGCAGGGCCGGCGACTGACAACGGGGCAAGTGGTGGGGCGGCACCGGGCGGCGCACCCTGGAGTGGTAGCCGACAGGTACCTCGGTGGAGGTGGTCCTCATGATGCACACGCTCGTCGGATGGCACGTGGAGATGGAGTTCCAGGAGGAGGGCGACCGGACACGGGCCGCAGCCATGGTCCGGCTCGGCGACGGCACCGAGTTCCGGGCCCACGGCACCGCGAACCGCCACCCCTCCGACCCGGACCAGCTGCGGGTGGGCGAGGAGATCGCCGGCGCACGCGCCCTCATGGACCTCGCCTCGCAGCTCCTCCAGAAGGCCCACAAGGAGATCGACGAGGTGTCCGGCCGGACCTCGCACGAAATCCGCTGACGGCACGGCGACGACGAGGCCCCCGGCACGGCGCGCCGTACCGGGGGCCTCGTACCGGGCGGGTCAGAGGCGCTCGGGCGTCCGGATGCCCAGCAGGGCCATGCCCTGGTGGAGCGTGCGGGCCGTCAGGTCCACCAGGAAGAGGCGGTTCTCCTTCAGCTCCCGCGTCTCCGCCTTCATGACCGGGCACTGGTCGTAGAAGGCCGTCAGGTGCGAGGCCAGCTGGTACAGGTACGCGGCCAGCTTGTGCGGCGCGTACTCCTCGGCGACCTCCGCCAGGGTGGCGCCGAACTGGTCCAGGTGCAGACCGAGCGCGCGCTCGGCCGGGGCCAGCTCCAGCTCCCGGTGGGCGGCGGGCTCGGCGTCCGTGACGTTCCGCTTGATCGACTGGATCCGCGCGTACGCGTACTGGAGGTACACGGACGTGTCGCCGTTCAGCGAGACCATCTGGTCCAGGTCGAACTTGTAGTCCCGCACCGCCGAGGTCGACAGGTCCGCGTACTTGACCGCACCGATGCCGACGTAACGGCCGTTCTCCACGACCTCCTCGTCGGTGAGGCCGACCTTCTCCCGCTTCTCCTCGACGACGGCCGTCGCCCGGTCGATCGCCTCGTCCAGCAGATCCACCAGCCGGATCGTCTCGCCCTCACGGGTCTTGAACGGCTTGCCGTCCTTGCCCAGGACCGTGCCGAAGGCCAGCTGGACGGCCTTCACCTCGTCGTTCAGCCAGCCGGCCCGGCGGGCCGTCTCGAAGACCATCTTGAAGTGCAGCGACTGACGGGCGTCCACCACGTACAGCAGGGAGGTCGCCTTCAGGTTCTGCACCCGGTCCCGGATCGCCGACAGGTCCGTCGCCGCGTAACCGAAGCCGCCGTCGGACTTCTGCACGATCAGCGGCGTCGGATTGCCGTCCGGGCCCTTCACGTCGTCGAAGAACACGCACAGCGCGCCCTCGGAGCGGACCGCGACGCCCGACTCCTCCAGGATGCGGCAGGTCTCCGCCAGCATGTCGTTGTACCCGGACTCGCCGACGACGTCGCCGTCCCGGATGTCCATGTCCAGCTTGTCGAAGACCGAGTAGAAGTAGATCTTCGACTCGTCGACGAACCGCTGCCAGAGCGCCAGGGTCTCCTCGTCGCCCGCCTGGAGGTCCACCACGCGCGCCCGGGCCCGCGTCTTGAACTCCTCGTCCGAGTCGAACAGGGCGCGCGAGGCCTTGTACAGCCGGTTCAGGTTCGACATGGCCTCCTCGCCGGAGACCTCGGCCTCCGACGAGTGGTCCAGCTCGTGCGGGTGCTCGATCAGGTACTGGATGAGCATGCCGAACTGGGTGCCCCAGTCGCCGATGTGGTGGCGCCGCACCACCGTCTCGCCGGTGAACTCCAGGATCTCCACCATCGCCGCGCCGATCACGGCGGACCGCAGGTGGCCGACGTGCATCTCCTTGGCCACGTTCGGCTGGGCGTAGTCGATGACCGTCGTGCCCGCCGACTCGTTGAACGGCACGCCGAGCCGCGCGTCCGCCGCGCGGGCCGCGAGGGTGTCGACGATCGCCGCGTCCGTCACCGTGATGTTCAGGAAGCCGGGGCCCGAGACCTCGATCTCCTTCAGGACGTCATTGGCCGGGATCGCCTCGACGACCTTCGTCGCCAGCTCGCGCGGGTTGCCCTTGAGCTGCTTGGCCAGCGCCAGGATGCCGTTGGCCTGGAAGTCGGCCCGGTCGCTTCGTCGCAGCAGCGGGTCGGCGGACGCGGCGTCCGGCAGAGCCGCCGAGAGGCCGTCCGCGAGGCGCTGCTGCACGGTCGAAGCGAGGGAAGGGACCGAGGCCATGAGCTTCCGTTCCTGTTGAGTTCGTCAGGTCTAATTCGCTTGTCAAGTGTCCCATGACGGCGCAACGTGATTTCCCCGCCTGTGGACAACCTCGGAGAGTGTCGTTCCGTCTGGGAGAATGGTCCTCGTAGGGCTGACAGGCAGAACCCCTCAGGAAGAAGGACGTACCGACCGTGGCTCAGAGCAGCACCGAGACCGACTGGGTCTCCCGTTTCGCGGACGAGGTCATCGCCGAGTCGGAGCGACGTGCGCCTGGCAAACCGGTCGTCGTCGCCTCCGGCCTCTCCCCGTCCGGCCCGATCCACCTCGGCAACCTCCGCGAGGTCATGACCCCGCACCTGGTCGCCGACGAGATCCGCCGCCGCGGGTACGAGGTCCGGCACCTCATCTCCTGGGACGACTACGACCGCTACCGCAAGGTGCCGAACGGCATCGAGGGCATCGACGCCTCCTGGGCCGAGCACATCGGCAAGCCGCTGACCTCCGTCCCGGCCCCCGCCGGCTCGCCCCACCCCAACTGGGCCGAGCACTTCAAGGCCGCCATGGTCGAGTCCCTCGCCGAGCTGGGCGTCGAGTACGACCCGATCAGCCAGACCGAGCAGTACACCTCCGGCACCTACCGCGAGCAGATCCTGCACGCGATGAAGCACCGCGGCGACATCGACGCCATCCTCGACCAGTACCGGACGAAGAAGGCCCCGAAGAAGCAGTCCCAGAAGCCCGTCGACGAGGCTGAGCTGGAGGCCGAGGAGGGCTCCGGCGCCGCCGCCGAGGACGACGGCTCCGGCGGCTCCTCCGGCTACTTCCCGTACAAGCCCTACTGCGGGCGGTGCGAGAAGGACCTCACCACCGTCACCTCCTACGACGACGACACCACCGAGCTCGCCTACACCTGCACGAGCTGCGGCTTCTCCGAGACCGTCAAGCTCAGCGAGTTCAACCGCGGCAAGCTGGTCTGGAAGGTCGACTGGCCCATGCGCTGGGCCTACGAGGGCGTCATCTTCGAGCCCTCCGGCGTCGACCACTCCTCGCCCGGCTCCTCCTTCCAGGTCGGCGGCCAGATCGTCCGCATCTTCGACGGCGTCCAGCCCATCGGCCCCATGTACGCCTTCGTCGGCATCAGCGGCATGGCCAAGATGTCCTCCTCGAAGGGCGGCGTGCCCACCGCGGCCGACGCACTGAAGATCATGGAGCCCCAGATCCTGCGCTGGCTCTACGCCCGCCGCAGGCCGAACCAGTCCTTCAAGATCGCCTTCGACCAGGAGATCCAGCGGCTCTACGACGAGTGGGACAAGCTGGAGGCCAAGGTCGCCGACGGCTCCGTCCTGCCCGCCGACGCCGCCGCGCACTCCCGCGCCACCCGCACCGCCGCCGGCGAGCTGCCCCGCACCCCGCGCCCGCTCCCGTACCGCACCCTCGCCTCCGTCATGGACATCACCGCCGGCCACGACGAGCAGACCCTGCGGATCCTCACCGAACTCGACCCCGAGAACCCGGTCACCTCCCTCGACGAGGTCCGCCCGCGCCTCGACCGCGCCGAGAACTGGATCACCAACCAGGTCCCGGCCGACCAGCGCACCATCGTCCGCGAGGAGCCCGACACCGAGCTCCTCGGCTCCCTGGACGACGAGGGCCGCGAATCCCTCCGCCTCCTCCTGGAGGGCCTCGACACCCACTGGTCGCTCGACGGACTCACCACCCTCGTCTACGGCGTCCCGAAGGTCATGGCCGGACTCGACCCCGAGGCCAAGCCGACCCCGGAACTCAAGCTCGCCCAGCGCGCCTTCTTCGCCCTGCTCTACAAGCTCCTCGTCAGCCGCGAAACGGGCCCCCGCCTGCCCACCCTGCTGCTCGCGGTGGGCGCGGAGCGGGTGCGCAAGCTGCTCGGCGCGTGAGCGCACGAGCGCGTGACCTGAGCATGTGAAAGGGGCCGCCGCCCGGAGAGATCCGGACGGCGGCCCCTTTCAGCCGCGCACCTCGTGTCCTACGGGGCGTCCACGTCGGCCCTCGCCCGCTGGACCCGCTCCTGTGCCCCCGGCACCGCCTGCCGCAGCAGATCGATGTCGGACGCCGGGAACTCCGGCATGCCGTACTGCTCGGCCACCAGCTGCGCCAGCTCGTCCTCGGCCGGGAAGCGCTCGTGCTCCAGCACGTACGACCCCATGACCTTGTAGACCACGTCCTCGAACTCGTTGGCCTGCGGCTCCGGCTGCTCCACGTACTCCGGGTACGGCACGAACTCCTCCGGACCCGGCGGCGGAACATCCTCCGGCCCCTGCGGCACCGGGACCGGCATGGGCTCGAGGCCCTCCACGATCTGCGGGTTGTACGTGCCCTCGTACGCCTCCGGAGAGACCTGCGGCGCGTCGAACCACGGACTCTCGTGATTCACCGGCCCACCCGGCCCCTGCGCCTGACCCGGACCCGCCACCTGACCCGGACCCGCCACCTGACCCGGACCGGCCACCTGACCCGGCCCCTGCGCCTGCGCCTGCGCCGGAAGCTGAGCCTGCAGGGCCGCCGGCTGCTGTGCCTGCGCGAGCGGCACCGCCTGCGCCGGAACCGGCTGGGCAGACCCCGCGGGGAGCACCGCCGGCTCGATGCCCGCCGCCGCCAGTCCCGCCGGAGACGTCTCCGCCAGCGGCACCCCGTACCGGGCCAGCCGCAGCGGCATCAGCGCCTCCACCGGAGCCTTGCGCCGCCACCCCCGCCCGAACCGCGCCTGCAGCCGGGCCTGGTAGATCAACCGCTCCTGCTC
Source organism: Streptomyces sp. NPDC053513 (assembly GCF_044544765.1). Taxonomy (NCBI): domain Bacteria; kingdom Bacillati; phylum Actinomycetota; class Actinomycetes; order Kitasatosporales; family Streptomycetaceae; genus Streptomyces; species Streptomyces sp. NPDC053513. The sequence goes on along the minus strand of NZ_JBITXP010000021.1, from coordinate 114,105 downwards.
CAGCTTGATGACCTGCTCGTACGAACGGAGCTCCCACAGCTTCATCCGGCGCCACAGCCGGAACGTCGGCACCGGAGACAGCAGCCAGCGGGTGACCCGGACGCCCTCCATGTGCTTGTCGGCCGTGATGTCCGCGATCCGGCCCACCGCGTGCCGCGCCGCCTCCACGGCCACCACGAACAGCACCGGGATCACCGCGTGCATCCCCACGCCCAGCGGGTCCGGCCACGCCGCCGCGCCGTTGAAGGCGATCGTCGCGGCCGTCAGCACCCAGGCGGTCTGCCGCAGCAGCGGGAATGGGATCCGCAACCAGGTCAGCAGCAGATCCAGAGCGAGCAGCACACAGATGCCCGCGTCGATCCCGATCGGGAAGAAGTACGAGAAGGTGCCGAAGCCCTTCTGCAGGGCGAGCTCGCGCACGGCGGCGTACGAACCCGCGAAACCGATCCCCGCGATGATCAGCGCACCGCCGATGACGAGGCCGATGAGTATTCGGTGTGTGCGTGTCAGCTGCATCGCGGCCACCCGCGATCCCCTCCCGTCATTCGACATCCGGCGCGCACAGAGTGGCACATGTGAACGAAGCCCGGCCCCCGGGGGAGGGACGGGCTCCGCGCGAATGTGCCACCCTGCGCTGGTTTGTGACTACTTGTTGGCCGCGGCGACCGCAGCGACGGCCTCCTTGACCGCCTTCGCCGCACCGTCCGTGATCGTCTTCTGCGACGGGGTCTCGGCACCCGCGTAACCGGCACCGTTGTACGACAGCAGCACCAGCACATTGCCCGTACGCGCCACGATCGACGTGTACACGAAGTCCTCGTCCGTCTTCCGCAGCTGGTACGTGACCGTCTTCGCCTCGTCGCCGATACCCGTGGCCGTGTAGGTCTGGACCTTCTTCGCGCCCGGAGTCCCCTGGACCTTCGCGAGCTCCTTCGCGAGGTTCTCCTGCGCCCGCTCCTGACCGCTGCCGAGCGAGGCGTCCGACTCGTACCGGTAGAAGGACACGTCCAGCCAGCGGTACTGCGAACCCTTCACGCCCTTGTCGTCGAGCCCGTTCCACGAGCAGCCGCCACGGCTGGTCAGGTCACTGGAGACGGCCGGCGTACCGCTCTTCGTCTTCGCCTTGGGCACCAGGGACGCCGTCGTCTTCGCGGAGATCGACTTGCAGACCTCCGGCAGCTTCGCGAACCTCGCCGGCTCCACCGTCTTCGTCGACTGCGAGGGCGACGGGGTCGCCGACGCCGACGCCGACGTCTTGTCCTGCCCCTGCGTCTTGCCGGAGCCGCCGGAGTCGCCGGAGTCCGAGGAGCATCCCGCGACCACGAGCATCACCGGGACGGCGGCGCAGGCGAGTATGCGGGTGAGTCGCGTTCGCGGAGCTGATCGCTGCATGGTTCCTTCAGTCGCTTGTCGTACGGTCCGGCCGACGGCCCGTCGGCCGGGGCCACGGGCACACGGCCATGGATACGGCCACGGGTACGCCGACACGTTACGTGGTCGCCGTCCGCTCACGGAGCGGATGCGGACGGCTACTCCTCCAGCCGGTCGGCGAGCTGCCGGGCCAGATTCCGGGCCTTTTCCTGCAGTTCCGCGCTGTCGGGGGGCTCGACCGAACCCGTGGTCTGCTCCCGGTACCAGACCGTCACGATCACGTTGGATGTGCGGAAGACCACGCTGACGGCACGCTGGTGACTGTTCGCACCGACCGTGCTGAGGACGTCGTCGAGATACGCGACGTCCCCCAGGCCTTCGAGGACCCGGGGCTCCAGGCCGGTCGCGGCCGAGCCGGCGCCCGGCGTCGCGGAGCCCGTGGGGGCACCGCTGGAGGTCCCGGCGGGGGCGCCCGTGGTGGGGGCGCCCGTCGACGGCGCCTTGCCCGCCAGGGCGGCGGTGCTCTCGGCCGCCTCGCCCGTGGCGGACGGCGCGCCCGTCGCCGGATCCGTCGGGGTCCCCGTGGCGGTGGGCGGCGCCGCGGGCACCGGGATGCCCGCCGCGAGCTGCTTGCGGACGTACACCTCCTGGGCCCGGTCGTCGTCGCTGACGGCCGCGTCGTACGACACCACCCGCTCGATGTCGAGGGAGAGCCGGTGCGAGGTGTCCGGGGTGTCGGCCTTCCAGGCGCAGCCGACGCGCCGGTCGGTGTCGTACGTGACGGCCGCGACGCCCCGGTACGCCTTGTCGCGCTCGGCGTCGGGCAGCGCGGCGGCGCCCGGGAGCAGGTCCTTGAGGGTGGCCTGCGGGACGGCGCCGCAGGCCTCGAAGAGGGTGCGGTAGCGGCCGGGGGGCGCGACGGGGGCGGCGGCCTGGCCGGCCTTGGCGTCGACGGCGACGTCGTCCGCGGGGGTGCCGGCGGAGCACGCGGTGAGGCCGGTCCCCAGGCCCAGGCCGAGTGCGAGGACGACGGCGGTGCGAGCCGCGGCCCCGGTGCGGCCGGGTGCGTACCTCTTTCGCTGCACGGTCCCAGGCTCCCTTCACCCGAAGTCTTTCCCGAAAACTGTTTGCCGCGCGAACCCGGCCGATGGACACAATGTCTATCGCACACGCTGCCGTTGATGCCGGTCCCCTGTCACCTGTACGGGCTTTGGCTCCGGTTTTTGCGTTATCAGTCTTTTCGGGGGAATCGAGGAAGTATGTCGTACGTAGAGGTACCGGGCGCGAAAGTGCCGATCAGGATGTGGGCCGACCCCGCCTCGGTCGAGGGCGGCGCCATGCAGCAGCTGCAGAACGTGGCGACGCTGCCGTGGATCAAGGGCCTCGCCGTGATGCCGGACGTGCACTACGGCAAGGGCGCGACGGTCGGGTCCGTGATCGCGATGCGGGGCGCGGTCTGTCCGGCGGCGGTCGGGGTGGACATCGGCTGCGGCATGTCGGCGGTGAAGACCTCCCTGACGGCGAACGACCTGCCGGGCGACCTGTCCCGGCTGCGGTCGAAGATCGAGCAGGCGATTCCGGTGGGCCGGGGCCTCCACCGCGAGGCGGTGGACCCGAAGCGGCTGTACCAGTTCCCGACGGCGGGGTGGGACGACTTCTGGTCGCGGTTCGACGGGGTCGCGGACGCGGTGAAGTTCCGGCGGGAGCGGGCCGTTACGCAAATGGGAACCCTTGGCCAAGGAAATCATTTTGTCGAGCTATGTGTCGACATGTCCGGTTCGGTGTGGCTCATGCTGCACTCGGGCTCCAGGAACATCGGCAAGGAACTCGCCGAGTACCACATCGGCCAGGCGCAGAAGCTTCCGCACAACCAGGGTCTCGTCGACCGCGACCTGGCGGTCTTCGTCGCGGACACCCCGCAGATGGCGGCCTATCGGCATGACCTCTTCTGGGCGCAGGAGTATGCGAAGCACAACCGCGCGATCATGATGGCGCTCTTCCAGGAGGTCATCCGGAAGGAGTTCCGCAAGGCCAGGGTGACCTTCGATCCGGTCATCTCCTGCCACCACAACTATGTGGCGGAGGAGCGGTACGAGGGCATGGACCTGCTGGTCACGCGGAAGGGCGCGATCCGGGCGGGTTCTGGAGAGTTCGGGATCATCCCGGGTTCGATGGGCACGGGCTCGTACATCGTGAAGGGCCTGGGGAACGCGGCCTCGTTCAACTCGGCCTCGCACGGGGCCGGCCGGAGGATGAGCCGGAGCGCGGCGAAGCGGCGCTTCTCGACGCGGGACCTGGAGGAGCAGACGCGGGGCGTGGAATGCCGCAAGGACTCCGGCGTCGTGGACGAGATCCCGGGCGCGTACAAGCCGATCGAGCAGGTGATGGAGCAGCAGCGGGACCTGGTGGAGGTTGTCGCCAAGCTGAAGCAGGTCATCTGTGTGAAGGGCTGAGACGGAAGGAGAACGGGGTGCCGTGCGCGGCACCCCGTCATTGAGCTTCGCGTGGGCTTACTGGGCGGGCATGGGTGTCTGGCCCGTGCGGAGACGCCACAGCCGCATGTAGCAGCTCTGCTCGGTGCGGTCGAGCGCGATGGCTGCGGCGGCGGGATCGCCGAGTCGCAGCAGTTCGCGGTCGTCTGCGGCGGTCCAGCGTCGGCGAGGTGGTGCGCACTTCATGTCTGCCGGACGCACCCAGGTCTGGATCGCTGCTGCGTTGGCCTTCTTGTGCTCCAGGGCGAGGCAGCCGGGGTAGTAGAGGTGCTCGGCGAGTTGCTGCGCCTGCTCCTTGAAGTACGTGATGACGTAGACCTGGTCGCGGGTGTTGCGGCGGGCGATGCGCTCGGCGCCCGTGATTTTCTTCGTGTAGTGGCACAGGTACGCGGCCATGGCCGTACTGGCCGACGTGAACGAGAGGAACGGGACTCCCTCTGAGTCCCAGCCGAGCGAGCCGTCGGCATCGATGACGCCGCGGAGGTAGTCGCGCCGGGAGAACTGGACGCGGGGTGGCCGGATGGTCCGTGACTTCTTGCCGTAGGGGATTCCGAGCTCGTTGATGATGCTCCTGGCTTCGAGCGCGCACAGCGTCCACGTGGCCGAGTGGTGCTGCTCGGCGAAGTTGGTGCTGCGGACCCGTTCCGTGACGGAGCTGTAGTACGGGGTCAGGCGCTGGAACTCGTAGAGGATGTGGATGTCCCGCGCGTTGATCTCGGCGCTCAGCCTGCCCTTCTGGCCCGTGCCGCGTGCCAGGTGTCCGTCGGCTTGCAGGAAGCCGAACATGTAGGCGTACTCAGGGTCTTCGAGATCCATGAAGGCGGGCGTGTTGGGCGTGAGGGCACTGACGTCGAACAGTGCGGGCGCGCTAGGGTCCTGTTCAGCCATGGGAAGACGTACCTTCCTGCTGGTGAGGCCCTCGGCTGGGACTGCAATCCCTGCCGAGGGCCGTTCTGTATGGAGTTGTTTCGACCGTAGGTCGTGGGTTCGTCCGGCGGCGGGGTGTTCGGAGGCGTTCACCCGGACGTGTCAGAGTTCGCGGTGGACCTTCGTGTTGGAGGCCTGGGCTCGGGGGCGGACCACCAGGAGGTCGATGTTGACGTGCGGGGGGCGGGTGCAGGCCCAGGTGACGGTGTCGGCGACGTCGTCGGCGGTGAGGGGTTCGGCGACGCCGGCGTAGACCTTGGCCGCCTTCTCGGCGTCGCCGCGGAAGCGGGTGGTGGCGAACTCGTCGGTCTTGACCATGCCGGGGGCGATCTCGATGACGCGGACCGGGGTGCCGACGATCTCCAGGCGGAGGGTCTCGGCGAGGACGCGGGCGCCGTTCTTGGCGGCGACGTAGCCGGCGCCGCCCTCGTAGGTGGAGTGGCCGGCGGTGGAGGAGAGGACGACCACCGTGCCGTCGCCGCTCGCGGTGAGGGCGGGGAGCAGGGCCTGGGTCATGTTGAGGGTGCCGAGGACGTTGACCTCGTACATCCGGCGCCAGTCCTCGGGGTCGCCGGTGGCGACGGGGTCGGCGCCGAGGGCGCCGCCGGCGTTGTTGACGAGGACGGCGAGGGTGCGGAAGGCGGTGGCGAAGTCGTCGACGGCGGCGCGGTCGGTGACGTCGAGGGCGTAGGCGGTGGCCTGGTGGCCGGCTTCGTTGATCTCGGCGGCGAGGGCCTCGATGCGGTCCTTGCGGCGGGCGGTGAGGACCACGCGGTAGCCGGCGGCGGCCAGCTGTCGGACGGTGGCGGCGCCGATTCCGCTGCTTGCTCCGGTGATGACGGCGATGGGGGTACCGGGGGCGGACATGGCGTGCTCCTCGCGCGGGTGGTCGATTGTGTCGGTCGCCCGGTCAGGATAGGTGGGGGCGTGGGTCAGCGGCCTCGTGGGGCGTACATGATCACGGCCATGCCGGCGAGGCAGATCAGGGCGCCGATGACGTCCCAGCGGTCGGGGCGGTAGCCGTCGGCGGCCATGCCCCAGGCGAGGGAGCCGGCGACGAACACTCCGCCGTAGGCGGCGAGGACGCGGCCGAACTCGGCGTCGGGCTGGAGCGTGGCGACGAAGCCGTAGGTGCCGAGGGCGATGATTCCCGCGCCGATCCAGATCCAGCCGCGGTGTTCCCGTACGCCTTGCCAGACGAGCCAGGCGCCGCCGATCTCGAAGAGGGCGGCGAGGACGAACAGGGCGATGGAGCGGGCGATCGACATGGGGGGCAGGGTGTCATGGGACACGCGGACTGATGAGTTGTCAGAACATGTGAAGATTGCTGGGTATTTTGTGGACATGCGTGGATTGAGGAAAGGTGTGCTCGGGGTCGCTCTCGCGGCCGTCGTGGTGGGCGTGGGCACCAGTGCCGGCGCCGTGGGTCCGGTGGCGGGCGGGAGCGAGGCGGATCTGTCCCATCACGGCCATGTCTCCCTCTGGGACGGGAGGGTCGGGGTCTGGCTGGTGAGCGAGAACCACGGGCCCTCCGACATCCCCCAGGCGACGGTCCGGCTCGCCTTCTCCGCGCCGATGGCGGGCGGCCAGGAGCTGCCGCCGGCCTGTCTGTGGAGCAGCGACCGGGTGGTGTCCTGCCGGACGGGCATGCTCCGGGCCGCGGGCGGCGTGGGTGAGCTGGCGCTCGACCTGCGGACCGCGGCCTTTCCGGACGAGATGACGGTCGAGGTCACCACGGCCTGGCGGGACGGGGTGGCCGATCGGAATCCCCGGAACGACCGGCACCGCGTGCTGGTGCTCGCCACCGGGGATCCCTATGTCTTCTGAGTCGGTGGCTTCCGGGCCGGCGGCTTCCGGGCCGGTGTCTTCTGAGCCGGGGCGGGCCTGATCCTCAGTTGCTCGCCCAGTGGACGTACCCGTCCGGGCGGACCAGTACCGCGGCCTTCTTCGCCGGGTCCGTCCAGGTGGCCCGCACGAGGTGCTTCGGGGTGACGGGAGCGGTCGCCGGCAGGGCCGGGGTCGCTCCCTCCGGGGCGATCAGGACGAACTCGCCCTGCCGGAGCAGCTCGTAGAGCCGTCCTTCGCGCAGGTGGGCGTCGGGTGCGCGGCGGCCCGAGGGGCGTCCGGCGCCCGGCGCGGGGGCGTAGGAGATGCCGATGCCGCTGAGCGTGTCCATGGCGCGGGCCGAGGCGGGCGGGACCGCGTTCAGGAAACGGGCGGCGAGGGAGCGGAGGGCGCGGGTGAGCGGGGTGTGGGCCATCGCGAGGCGGACGATCGCGCCGCTGCTGCGGAGCACCGTGGCGCCGACGGGGTGGCGCTCGGACTGGTAGCTGTCGAGGAGGGCCTCGGCGTCGGGCGTCTCGCCGCGGAGCGCGGCGGTGAGCTTCCAGGAGAGGTTGGCGGCGTCCTGGAGGCCGGTGTTCATGCCCTGGCCGCCGGCGGGGGAGTGGACGTGGGCGGCGTCTCCGGCGAGGAAGGCGCGGCCGACGCGGTAGGCGGGGGCCTGGCGCTCGTCGCTGTGGAAGCGGGAGATCCAGCGGGCGTCGTGCATGCCGTAGTCGGTGCCGAGGGCCTTGCGGGCGATCTCGCGGACCTCGTCGAGGTCGACGGGCTCGCTGTCGGCGACCTGGCGGGTGCGGGTCCAGCCCATCACCCGGTACCAGCCGTCGCCGAAGGGGGCGAGGAAGGCGAAGGTGTCCCCGGAGCCGACGACGGTGAACGAGTCGGTGGGAGCCTCGGTCAGGCGCACGTCGGCGAGGACGATGGAGCGGATCACGGACCGGCCGGGGAAGGGCAGGCCGAGGGCGGTGCGGACAGAGCTCCGGACGCCGTCCGTGCCGACCAGGTAGCGGGCGCGGAGGGCGAGCGGGGCGCCGTCGGGTTCGGTGAGTTCGGCGGTGACGCCCTCGGCGTCCTGGCGCAGTCCGCGCAGCTCCGTCCCGTACCGGAAGGTGACGCCCGCGGCGACCGCCCGGCGTTCCAGGAGGCGCTCGACCTCGTACTGCGGGGTGACGAGCAGGTGGTTGAAGCGGGTGGGCAGCCGGCTCAGGTCCAGGTCGAGGCGGCCGAAGAGCCGTGCGGTGGTCAGGGTGGTGCCGGTGGTGAGGAGTTCGTCCGCGAGGCCGCGGGCGTCGAGCTGCTCCAGGGTGCGGGCGTGGACGCCGAAGGCGCGGGTCATGTTGCCCAGGCCGTGCGGGCGGCGCTCGACGAGGGTGACGTCGATGCCGGCGGTGGCGAGGTCTCCGGCGAGCAGGAGCCCGGTGGGGCCCGCGCCGATGACGAGTACGTCCGTGTCCGTGGTGCTCATGGCTGCCTCCAGGGTGCCCACGATCGTTTGCCCACAACTGTTGGTCAACGCTTGTTGGCAACGTTAGGGCGGCCCTGATGGCGTGTCAACACATGTTGGCCTACAGTTGTTGGCATGATGACCGTCCGCCGCTCCGACGCCACCCGGGCCGCCATCCTGGAGGCCGCCCGCGAGCGCTTCGCCTCCGACGGATACGAGCGCGCCACCATCCGGGCCATCGCCCGCGACGCGGGGATCGACCCCTCGATGGTGATGCGCTACTACGGCAACAAGGAGAAGCTGTTCGCCGCCGCCTCCGAGATCGAGATCGGCCTGCCCGACCTGGGTGCCGTCCCCGCCCGGCACCTCGGGGTCGTCCTGGTCACGCACTTCCTGGAGCGCTGGGAGCACGACGAGGCCCTCACCGCGATGCTGCGGGTGGGCGTCACCAACGAGGCCGGGGCCGCGCGCGTCCAGGCGATCTTCGCCCAGCAGGTGGGGCCGGTCGCCCGGGGCGTCTGCCCCGACCCGGCCGACGCCCCGCGCCGGGCGGCGCTCGTCAGCTCCCAGATCCTCGGCATGGCGCTCGCCCGTTACGTGCTGCGCCTGCCGCCGGCCGTCGAGATGACCCCCGAGGAGATCGTGGCCTGGCTGGGGCCCACCGTGCAGCGCTACCTCACGGCCGAGGAGCCCTGAGGGGCGGGCGGGGCGCCCTGAAGGGGTGGGCGAGGTGCCCTGAGGGGGCGGGTGGTTCGGTTCGGTTCGTGACGCGTGACTGCCTGAGCCGTACAATCTCTGCATGACGCAGAAGAGTTCCGTCCGGCGCGAGGCGCTCATGAGCGAGCTGTACGGGGAGGCCCGCCGCTACATGGCCGCCTACGCCCTGTTCAACCAGGCCGTCGCCGACCACCTGGGGCTCCACCCGACCGACGTGCAGTGCCTGAACCTCCTCAGCCTGGAGGAAGGTCCGGTGACCACCGGGCGCGTCGCCGAGCTCACCGGACTCACCACCGGCTCCGCCACCCGCCTCGTCGACCGGCTCGAACGCGCCGGCTACGTGACCCGTGAGCGCGACACCGAGGACCGGCGCCGGGTCCTGGTCGCGCTCGTCCCCGAGCGCATGGCGGAGCTCGGCGAGCTCTGGCGGAAGCTCAACAGCACCTGGGGCACGATGTTCGACGTCTACAGCGACGCCGAGGTCGCGCTGCTCATCGCCCACATGCGACGCACCGTCGAGGTCAGTGCCGCGCAGGTCGAGCGGTTGCGCGGGGGCGATCTCGGCTGACGGGGCGGGGGGCCTCCCGGCCGGCGTCCTTCAGCGGGTCGTCGCCCCGCCGAACTCCCTCACCGCGTCGGAGACGATCGCCTCCAGGCGCGCGTGGTGCGCGCCGCGCCAGTAGACCCTGCCGCACTCCACGCACTCGGCGAACACGTCGTACGTCTTCTCGGTGCCCTGCTCCAGACGCTCGCGCACCGTGTCCTTGTCGGCGTCACTCAGCTCCCCGTTGCACGCCGTGCAGCGGGTCCAGGGCGCCAGCGGCGGCGCGAACCGCTCCAGTACGTCGCGGAGTTGGTCGTCCGGCCGGTCGCTGTAGACGTAGGCCCCCGCCCACAGTTCGCGGCGGCGCAGCAGGCCGCGGTCCCGCGAGAGCATCACGCGCCGCTCGCGCGCGGAGAGCGCGGCGAGGGCGGGGTCGCCGATGTCCTCGCTCTCGTACGCCGCGTCCACGCCGAGCAGTCGCAGGCGCCGGGCCAGCGTGCCGAGGTGTACGTCCAGCAGGAACCGCAGCGGTGCGCCCGGCACCGGCTGCGGGCGGACCACGTCCTCCACCTCGACGGTCTCGCCCGCGCCGGGGACGTGCGAGGCGTCGACGGGCCGCCCGTCCACCAGGAGCCGGCCGGCCTCGGTGAGCGGCACGCCCAGTGACTCCACGACATGGCCGAGCGACGAGGTGCCGTCGGTGGTCAGGAGGGTCCGGCCGGAGCGGCGGTCCGCCGGGACGAAGAGGTGGAGGGCGGGGGCGAAGCTGATCTGGATCTGCGGTCCGTTCACGGGGACAGGATGGCATCGAGGCTTGGGTGGCGGCCAGGGAATTCGGTCCTGGCCGGGGGGCCTTGGTCCCCTGGGCCTGGGCTCGTGCCACGTGTGCGCCGTGTACGTCGGCGCGGGTTCAGGCGCGGGAGCCTCTGGCGCCGGCAGGGCGCGGGTCCGTTGTGCCCACCCTCCCCCAAGCTCTCGGCTTCGCTCGAGCAGGGGGGACCCCCCTTGCCCCGGCGGAACGACTGCCCACAACGGGGCGGAAGGCGTCTGCGTGGTCTTTCGCCCAGGTGGTGAACGTGCGGGGCTCGTGGCCCGTCAGGGTTTTCACCGTTCTGGTCAGGGGGGTCGGGCGGCCGTCGTGGGAGGACCAGTAGGAGAGCAGGGCGTCCGCGAACGGCTCCGGGACGAAGCCCGCCACCGAGTTCTTCCACTCCTCGGGCGTGACCGTCGTGTACGGCGCCGGGCGGCCCGTCACCTCCGCCAGGATCGCCAGCTGATCGGTGAAGTCCAGCGACTCGGGGCCGGTCAGCACGTACGAGGAGCCGCGCAGCCGGGGCTCGGTGAGCACCGCGAAGGCGGCTTCGGCGACGTCCCGCTCATGGATCGGGTCGCCGTACGCGTGCGGGTACGGCAGCGCCGGGCCGTGGCCGTCCTTGATCGACCGTGCCCACTGCAGGGCGTTGGTGGCGAAGGCCCCCGGCCTGAGGTGGGTGACCTCGAAGGCGCCGGTTTCCGCGGCGGCCGACAGGGCGCGCTCGACCGCGAGGTGTGAGGCCGCGACGGCGTTCTCCTCGGCGTCCGGGGCGAGGACGGAGCTGGAGGAGAGCAGGACGACGTGCTCGACGCCGACGGCCCGGGCCCGGTCGGCGAAGGTGCCGACGTGCGCGGCCTCGGCGTACAGGAAGACGGCCTCGACGCCTTTCAGGGCGGTGTCGAAGGTGGCCGGATCGGTGAGATCGCAGCGCACGGTGTCCACGCCCGGTGGTGGGGCGAGGTCCGCGGGGTTCTTGGATCCGGCCCTGGCCCTGACGCCCGCGGCGTCCAGCAGGCCGAACAGGGTGGCGGCGACACGGCCGCGGCTTCCGGTGACGAGGACGGTCATGGGGGACTCCCGATTTCTCTGCGCAGAGCGCTCTCTGTCTCACGCATTCTCTGTGTTCCGCAGATAAATATCCGTGGTTGTGCCTCGTCCGTCAACCCTGAAAAAACCTGGGGTACCGTCCCCGACATGAAGATCATCGACCTCGCCCTCGGCGACCCCCGGCTGGAGAGCGACCTCCTGCCGGTCCTCCGCGAACTCCGCCCCCACCTCACCCCGGAGCTCTTCCGCGAGGTCCACGAGGCCGGGCACCCCCAAGGCCTGCGGTTCAGCGCCGCCTACACGGACGCCGGCCGCTGCGTCGGCGCGGCCGGCTGGCGGATCATCGACAACACCAGCTCCCTGCGCAAGCTCTACGTCGACGACCTGGTGACCGCCGCCGCCGACCGCTCCACCGGCGTCGGGCACGCGCTCATCGCCCACCTGGAGGAGCACGCCCGCGCGGCCGGGTGCCACGAGCTCAACCTCGACTCCGGCACCCACCGCACCGGCGCCCACCGCTTCTACCTGCGCGAGCGCTTCGACATCGTGGCCTTCCACTTCACCCGGTCGCTCACCGCCCCGGACGCCGGCTAGCCGAGGTCGAACCGCCAGTCGTTGCAGCGCATCGGGTTCCCCGGCGGGTACTCGAAGTCCCGCTCGCCGAGCAGTTCGAACCCCGCCTTGCGGCACACCGCGTTCGACGCGGCGTTGTCCCTGGACGGGAACGCGTGCAGCCGGCGGTGCAGCCCCGCGGCCCGGGCCTCGGCGACCACCGCGCGCGTGGCGGCCGTCGCCACGCCCCGGCCCTGGAAGCCCGGCAGCACCGCCCACCCCGTCTCGTACACGGGCTCGCCGTCCCAGGTCTGCGCCCAGAATCCGATGCTGCCCACCACGACCTCCTCCGGCAGCAGCACGATCCGGAACATGCGCCCCGCGCCCGTCCCGTCGGCGCTCAGCCCCACGTACCGCCCGTGTCTCCGCACGAGCTGTTCCTCGGTCTCCGGGCCGCCGAGATGGGTCGTCAACTCCGGCGCGTTCAGGGCGCGCAGGAGCCCGGCGTCCTCCTCGGACCAGGCTTCCAGGCGTACGGATGAGGTGTCTTCGTCCATGTCCGTACCGTAGGTCAGGGTGCTGACACCGCGCGGGCGTACGCGGTGGGCGGCACCCCGATCGTCGCCGTGAAGTCCCTTACGAGATGGGCCTGATCGCTGTATCCCAACTCCGCGGCGAGCGCGGCCCAGTCGGCGTCGCCCGCCGACCCGGCCCGCTCCAGGGCCTCGTGGAACCGGTAGCGCAGGATCACCCACTTCGGGCCGACGCCGACATGACCGGCGAAGAGGCGCTGGAGCGAGCGCGCCGACAGGCCGCTCGCGGTGGCCAGCCGGGACGCCCTGCGGACCGTGCGGTCCGAGCGGATCAGGTCCACCAGCTCCATCGCCTGCTCGGCGGCCGGGTCGGGTGCCGGTCCGTGCGCCAGGAGGAAGGCGTCGAGCGCCGCCACGCGCGCGTGGTCGTCGTCCGGGGACAGCACGGCCGGTAGCGCGGCCGGTACGGCTGCCGGAGTGCCGGCGCTCCCCGACCCGCCTTCGTCCGGGAACACGTCCCCCAGCGGCACCCGCCTGCCCGTCCAGGTCGACACCGGCCACGCGGGCGCGAAGGGCCGGAAGCCGCCCGGCCGGAACTGGACTCCGCAGACCCGGCCCACCCCCGTCAGCTTCTGCGTGAACAGGCCCAGGCCCACCCCCGCCACCTCGGCCCACGCGCTCGCCGCCGCCGTCGGGGCGCCCGGCCGCCCGTACCGCTGGAAGACGACGTTCACCGACGGGTGCGGGACGAGACGGCTCGCGTACGGCTCCGGCAGTTCCCAGTCCATCAGCCAGTAGTGCTCCAGGTACGGCCGCAGTTCCGGCGCCGGGACGTGACGGCGGAAGCGGACGCGGGAGAGCAGCTCGGCCGGGTCGACGATGCCCCGGGTGTCCCGGCGGGGGCGGGGCGCGGAGGCGGACATGATCCGCATGCTAGGCCCCGGGGCCGGGGCCGGGGCCAGGACTGGGGCCGAGGTCGGGGCCGGAATCAAGGCCAGGGCCAGGACCGGGATCAGGACCGGGACCGGGATCACGACCAGGACCGGGATCACGACCGGGCCCGGGGCGCGAGCCGGTCGGCGCTCGCCCGTCAGTGCAGGCGGCCCGCCGGGCCGGGGGTGAGCCGGGAGACGACCTGGCCGAAGGCGTGCTCCTCCTCGGGCGTCAGGGGCACCGACTCCTGCGGGTGCCAGACCCGCTCCAGCAAGGTGCCCGTCGGCTCGCGGCGGGCGCGGGCCCGGGCCCGCAGGCCCAGCGTCAGCCACGTCACCGTCGACACGGCGAGCACGCCGACGAGGGCGATCACACGGGGGTCCGAGAACGGGCCGGGCAAGGACATGGCTCACTCCAGGGCGTGAGGGCCGCCCGTGTCCCACGCGCCCGGGCAGGTGGCGCGCGCGTGCACGACGGCGCTGGTGATTCCTACTGCTTCCTCCCGACTCGTTCAGTTAACACCACCCTGGGGGACTTTCGGCAGGGGGGAACCGGGACCGAAGTCCCGGCCCGGCCCGTCGGCGGCGGGCGACAGGCCCTCTTGTGCGGTCCGTGGAACCCCTCCAAGGTGACGGACGAGGGAGATTCCGGCCGGGAGGGAGCAGCCGCATGTCCGGACCAGAGGGATGGGGATTCACGGACGACAGGGGTACGGAGCTGGGGGCGGCCCGCGTGCCGCTGCGCGTCGCCGCCTACGTACGGGCCGGTGCGGCGCTGCTCGACCTCGGGGCGGCGCCGGTCGCCGTGTACGGCTCCGGGCACGACGGCGAGGCGCTCGATCCTGCCAAGGCCGGTGGTCTCCGGGCGGCCGGAGTGCCGTACCTCGGACCGGGCCGGGCCCTGGACGAGGAGGTGCTCCGTGAGCTGCGGCCGGACGTGATCGTCGACGTGACCTATGACGGCAAGAGCCCGTACGCGCTCGACGAAGCGGTCGCCGAGCGTCTCGGGATCCCGCTCGTCGCGCTCTCCGTCAGCGGCGAACTCGCCCTGCCCGCGATCCTCGCCCGCTTCGCCGCACTGGCCGCGAGCCTCACGCCCGCCGTGCGGGAGCCGTCCGCTTCCGAGCCCGCCGGGCCGGAGCCCTCCGCTTCCGTCTCCGAAACCGCCGCCGGACCCCTGCCCGCCGCCCCCGCCCCCGCCCCCGACCTCGCCGCCGCCGAAGCCCTCCTCCGGAGCGTCGCCGCCCGGGGCGGGGTCGCCGTGCTCGCGCTCTCCGGGGCGGGGGCCGAGCAGGTACACCTCGCCCGGCCGCAGGCCTGGCCCGAGCTGGCGCACCTCGCCGGGCTGGGCGTCCGGATGCTCGACCCCGGTCCGGGGCCCGGCTCCAACTGGCTCACCGGTGACTGGACCAGGGTCGCCGAACTCCGTCCCGATCTGGTCCTCTTCGACGACCGGGAGCACGCGACCCCGCCGTACGAGCTCCCCGCCGGGGTCCGTCTCGCCCCCTGGAGCCCCGAGACCCCGCCCAGCCCCGCCGCCTACGCCCGCTTCTTCCGCGACCTGGCCGAGGCCCTGGCGGCATGAGAGCCGGCTACGGCTGCGCGAGACGGGCGCGGAGGGAGGCGGCGAACTCCTCCGCGCGGGCGAGCTGGGCCCGCAGTTCGGCGACGCGCTCCGCCGCGGCCTCCTCGTAGCGGCGGACGCGGCCCACCAGGGCGGTCCGCTCGGCCGGTTCGAGTTCGGTGGCCGTGCCCGGGCGGTCGGCGGCCAGCCGGTCCACGGCGGTGAGGAGATCGCGGGTCTCGTCGAGGGTGAAACCGAGCGGTCCCATCCGGCGGACCACCATCAGCCGGGACACGTCCGCGTCCGTGTAGAGGGGGAAGCCGCCCGGCGAGGACGCGGACGGGGCGACCAGTCCGCTGTCCTCGTACTGCCGGATGGTCCGCAGCGACAGTTCGGTCCGTGCGGCGACCTCGCCGATCTGCATGGGCCGGCCGGTCATGCGTACTGCGCTCACGCGTCTGGCTCCTTCCTCGTGCGGGGAGTCGCCAGGGCGTACGGAGGCTCCCCTCAGGGCGCGACTTCCGCGCATTCCATAGGATTCGTCCTAATTTCAGCACCTATGAGGGGTGGAACCGTGGCGAAACGCCTGCGTGCCGCTCGCCTCGCGGCCGGACCGGACGGTACGGCCCCATGCTCGGACCGGACGGTACGGCCTCATGCTCGGACCGGACGGTACGGCCTCATGCTCGGACCAGGCGGTACGGCCTCATGCTCGGACCAGGCGGTACGGCCTCACGGCCAGACCAGGCAGTACGGCTGGTGTCCCGCCTCGTGGAGGCGGACCGAGAAGTCCTGCCACTCGTGGAGGAGCCGGTAGACGTCGAAGGCGTCGCGCGGGCCGCCGCGGTCCGGGACCGTCGACCAGATGAAGGCGGCGGCGCCCACCGACTCCTCGCCGATCCCGCGCAGCGGGTCGACCACGGTCATCGGCAGCTTCACCACCGCGTAGTCCGGGTGCAGCACCACCAGCTCCAGCGGCGGCACCTTGTGCAGGGGCATCCCCTGGATGCCGGTCAGGACCATGGCCGCTATCGTCTCGGGCTTGATCTTGGTGAACATGCCGCCCATGCCGAGCTCGTCCCCGCCGAGCTCCTCGGGGCGCATCGAGATCGGGACCTGGGCCGCGGTGGCGCTGTTCGGCGCGCCGAAGTACTTGTACGTCACCCCCAAGCTCCGGCCCCCGGTCGTAGGGGCCGAGTCCGCCACGGGCTCCGGCTTCGGCCGGTGCTCCGAAGCGGTCGGCTCCTCGGATCGCCTGCGCCGGTGCCTTCCCCGCCGGGCAGACTCCGGACCCAGGTCGTCCGTCCCCTCGCCCGGTCCGCCACCGCGATGCATATCTCCACCCGACTGCTTTTTCTCGGCAACACGACCCCGCCGCGCAACCCGATCATCGTGTCAGTGACCTCCCCCGCGTTCGTACGGTGAAACACCTGTCCGCAAGAACGCCGTGGCCTCTGACACCATGGATTCCGTGAGTCATCCCTATGACGCCCCAGTTTCGCAGACGCGGACGGGGAGCGCCTCGGCGTAACAGACAGGATGCTCACCGCCGTCCCTCCGTTCCCGATGTCGTGCCCGAAGTCGTTCTCGCAGGTCAGGATCACAGTGCCGTATTCATACGAAGCCCCAGTCTCACAGACGCTTTTCGACCGCGCTTCCCTCGTGACGCCCGGCGGCGTGAATTCACCGGTGCGTGCCTTCCGGGCCGTGGGCGGAACGCCCCGGTTCATGGTGTCCGGTTCCGGTCCGTACCTCACCGACGCGGACGGTCGTGAGTACGTCGACCTCGTCTGCTCGTGGGGACCGATGATCCTCGGCCACGCGCACCCCGAGGTCACCGCCGCCGTGCAGGCCGCCGTGGCGCGCGGCACCTCCTTCGGCACGCCCGGCGAGGGCGAGGTCGCGCTCGCCGAGGAGATCGTCGCGCGGATCGAGCCGGTCGAGCAGGTGCGGCTGGTCTCCAGCGGCACGGAGGCGACCATGTCCGCGATCCGGCTGGCCCGCGGGTTCACCGGGCGCGCCAAGGTCGTCAAGTTCGCGGGCTGCTACCACGGCCACGTGGACGCGCTGCTCGCCGCGGCCGGCTCCGGTCTGGCCACCTTCGCCCTGCCGGACACGCCCGGTGTGACCGGCGCGCAGGCCGGCGACACGATCGTGCTGCCGTACAACGACCTGGAGGCCGTGCGGGAGGCGTTCGCCGCGCACCCGGGCGAGATCGCCTGTGTGATCACGGAGGCCTCGCCGGGCAACATGGGCGTCGTGCCGCCGGTGGACGGCTTCAACCAGGGTCTGGCGGACCTGTGCCGGGAGAACGGCGCGCTGTACATCTCCGACGAGGTGATGACCGGATTCCGTACCTCGCGGGCCGGCTGGTACGGCGTCGACGGCGTGAAGCCCGACCTGATGACCTTCGGCAAGGTCATGGGCGGCGGTTTCCCGGCGGCCGCGTTCGGTGGCCGCGCGGACGTCATGGGGCACCTGGCGCCGGCCGGTCCGGTCTACCAGGCGGGCACCCTCTCCGGTAACCCGGTCGCGACCGCCGCCGGACTCGCGCAGCTGCGGCTGCTCGACGGGGCCGCGTACGAGAAGGTCGACGCGGTGTCGAGCGAGATCCAGGGCCTGGTCACGGGCGCGCTGACCAAGGAGGGCGTGGCGCACCGGCTGCAGACCGCCTCCAACATGTTCTCGGTGTTCTTCACCGCCGACGAGGTGCGGAACTACGACGACGCGAAGAAGCAGGAGGCGTTCCGCTTCAACGCCTTCTTCCACTCGATGCTGGCCGACGGCGTCTACCTGCCGCCGTCCGCGTTCGAGTCCTGGTTCGTGTCGACCGCGCACGACGAGCGGGCGATCGAGCGGATCGCCGCCGCCCTCCCGGCCGCGGCCCGCGCCGCCGCGGAGGCGACCGCATGAGCCTCCCCGCCGACAAGAAGAGCGACCAGGACATCACCGTCGTCCATCTGATGCGCCACGGCGAGGTCCACAACCCCGACGGCGTGCTGTACGGGCGCCGGGCCGGCTACCACCTGTCCGAGCTGGGCCGGCAGATGGCGGACCGGGTGGCCGAGTCGCTGGCCGGCCGGGACATCACGTACGTCGTCGCCTCCCCGCTGGAGCGGGCGCAGGAGACGGCGACGCCGATCGCCAAGACGCACGGTCTGGACCTGGCCACCGACGAGCGGCTGATCGAGGCGGAGAACGTCTTCGAGGGCAAGACCTTCGGCGTCGGTGACGGGGCGCTGCGCAAGCCGGCGAACTGGAAGCACCTCACCAACCCGTTCCAGCCGTCGTGGGGCGAGCCGTACGTCGAGCAGGTCGTGCGCATGATGGGCGCGCTCGACGCGGCGAAGGACGCGGCCCGGGGGCACGAGGCGGTCTGCGTCAGCCACCAGCTGCCGATCTGGATCGTGCGGAGCTTCGTGGAGAAGCGGCGGCTCTGGCACGACCCGCGCCGTCGTCAGTGCACGCTGGCGTCGCTGACCTCGTTCACGTACCGCGGCGACAAGATCGTCTCGGTCGGGTACAGCGAGCCGGCCCGGGACCTCGTCCCGGCGCACCTCCTCGCGGGCGCGAAGCCGGTCAAGGGGAAGTCGAAGGCCTTCGGGGCGTAGCCCCGCGGCCCGTGTCGCGCGGCGCTCCACTGGACAGGGGGGTGCCGAGGGGCCACAGTTCAGGGCGGTCGGATGATGTTCATGTCATCCGTCCGCCCTAAAATTTTTGTGCGATTTTCCGGAACCTCCGTGTTCCTCCCGGCATCTCACTCATTGTCGGTTTGGATGACGTTCAGGTCATACGTCAGCGCGAATGGGGATGTCATGCGCGGGATCAGCGGGATCAGTCGAAGGGGGCTGCTCGGAGCGGGCGTTGGGGCCGCTGCGGCGATGGGGCTTGCCGCGTGCAGCACCGGAAACCAAGACAAGCCCGGACAATCTGGACCGGGCAAGGGGGGTGACGTCTCGGCGGACCCGGGCACGCCCACCCCGACGAAGGACGACGCCCGGCTCATCGGCGACGGTTCCACCGCCGACACCGGCAAGCAGCCGCACCAGCCCGACGCCCCCGTCCCGCTCGAATCCGGCCAGACCCCGCCCCAGTTCGTGATCTTCTCCTGGGACGGCGCGGGCGAGGTCGGCAACGGCCTCTTCCCGCGCTTCCTCGAACTCGCGAAGAACAACGATGCGGCGATGACCTTCTTCCTCTCCGGGATCTACCTCCTCCCCGAGTCGAAGAAGGACCTCTACCGCCCGCCGAACAACCGCGTCGGCGCCTCCGACATCGGCTACCTCACCGACGGGCACATCAAGGAGACCCTGAAGTACGTCCGGCAGGCCTGGCTCGACGGCCACGAGATCGGCACCCACTTCAACGGGCACTTCTGCGGCGGCTCCGGCTCCGTCGGCAACTGGACCCCGGCCCAGTGGCAGAGCGAGATCGACCAGGCGATGAAGTTCGTCACCGAGTGGAAGACCAACAGCGGCTGGACCGACCTCGACCCGCTGCCCTTCGACTACTCCAAGGAGCTCGTCGGCGGCCGCACCCCCTGCCTCCTCGGCCAGGACAACCTCCTCCCCACCGCCAAGCGCCTGGGCTGGCGCTACGACGCCAGCTCGCCCGGCGGCCGCCAGATGTGGCCGACGAAGCGCCAGGGCATCTGGGACCTCCCCCTCCAGGCCGTGCCCTTCCCCGGGCACTCCTTCGAGGTCCTCTCCATGGACTACAACATGCTCGCCAACCAGTCGAAGAACACGACCAAGGGCATGCCCTCGCGCTATCCCGGCTGGCGCAAGCAGGCGGCCGAGGCGTACCTTTCCGGCTTCACGCGCGCGTACGAGTCGAATCGCGCGCCTTTCTTCATCGGCAACCACTTCGAGCAGTGGAACGGCGGCATCTACATGGACGCCGTCGAAGAGGCGCTCAAGGGAATGGCCGGAAAGAAGGACGTGCGGCTCGTCTCCTTCAAGCAGTTCGTGGACTGGCTCGACGTCCAGGACCCGAAGATCCTGGAGAAGCTGCGCTCGCTGGAAGTCGGACAGAAGCCCGCGGGCGGCTGGAACGCTTTCCTCCGGCCCGAGAAGGCCGGGAAGACGCCCACGTCCACCCCGACCGCTTAAGCGATCTTGACAAGGGGCTTTACGGGCACGTAGGGGGGTGCCCAAGATCCCCCAAACGCCCATGCGAAACTTTTCACATGAGCCTTAGCCGTGCCCCCCGACGCACCCGGCGCGCCCTGACCGCCGTCGGAATGCTGTCCGTCGCCGCCCTCACGCTCTCGGCCTGCGGCGGCGACGACAACGGCAAGTCCGGCGGCGGTGGCAACACCAACTTCGTGACCAACACGGGCGGCATCTCCACCGCCGCCAAGGGCAAGCGCGCGTCCACCGGAAAGCTCGCGGGCGAGACCCTCGACGGCAAGCAGCTCGACGTCGCCGACTTCAAGGGCAAGGTCGTCGTCCTCAACGCCTGGGGCTCCTGGTGCAGCCCCTGCCGCGCCGAGGCCCCCCACTTCGCGAAGGTCGCCAAGGACCTCAAGGGCCAGGACGTCCGGTTCGTCGGCCTCAACACCCGCGACCCCAACAAGCAGCCGGCGATCGCCTTCGAGGAGGACTACGGGATCCCCTACCCGAGCCTCTACGACCCGCAGGGCAAGCTCATCCTCTTCGGCTTCCCCAAGGGCACCCTCAGCCTCCAGGGCATCCCCTCCACCGTCGTCCTCGACAAGGAGGGCAAGATCGCCGCCCGCTCGCTCAAGGCGCTCAACGACGAGGAGCTCCGGTCGATGATCGAGCCCCTCCTCAAGGAGAAGTGAGCCCGTGAACGAGACGGTCACCAGCGGAGCCCTGCTGCTCGCCCTGCCCCTCGCGGTCCTCGGCGGCCTCGTCTCCTTCTTCTCCCCCTGCGTCCTGCCGCTCGTCCCCGGCTACCTGAGCTACGTGACCGGCGTCACCGGCACCGACCTCGCCGAGCGCCGCCGCGGCCGAATGACCACCGGTGCCGTCCTCTTCGTCCTCGGCTTCACCGCCGTGTTCGTCTCCGGCGGCGCGCTCTTCGGCTACTTCGGATCGACGCTCCAGGAGTACCGCGAGACGCTCACCACGGTCCTCGGCGTGCTCATGATCCTCATGGGCGTGTTCTTCATGGGCCTGATGCCCTGGTTCACCCAGCGCGAGTTCCGCTTCCACAAGAAGCCCGTCGCCGGACTGATCGGCGCCCCGCTCCTCGGGGCCCTCTTCGGCATCGGCTGGACCCCGTGCATCGGACCGACGCTCGCCTCGGTCAACGCCCTCGCCCTGGAACAGGCCAGCGCCGGCCGCGGGGCGGTGCTCGCCTTCGCGTACTGCCTCGGCCTCGGCGTCCCGTTCGTGCTCGCCGCCGTCGCCTTCCGCAAGGCGCTCGGCGTGTTCGGCTGGGTCAAGAAGCACTATGTGTGGGTCATGCGGATCGGTGGCGGCATGATGATCGTCACCGGTGTTCTGCTCCTGACGGGCGCGTGGGACAGCATGGTGGCCACGATGCAGGGCTGGTCCAGCGGTTTCACGGTGGGGATCTGAGTTCCATGAGCAAGACCGACACGAGCGAGCAG
This sequence comes from Streptomyces sp. NPDC053513, assembly GCF_044544765.1. Taxonomy (NCBI): domain Bacteria; kingdom Bacillati; phylum Actinomycetota; class Actinomycetes; order Kitasatosporales; family Streptomycetaceae; genus Streptomyces; species Streptomyces sp. NPDC053513. The sequence continues at coordinate 92,746 of NZ_JBITXP010000021.1, read as the reverse complement.
CAGGAGGCCCTCGGCGACGCCGGGGCACAGCTGTCGACCGCCCCCCGGGAGGACACCGCCGTCGGCGGACCCACCCTCGGGGTCATCGGCTGGATCCGCTGGTTCTGGCGGCAGCTGACCTCCATGCGGGTCGCGCTGCTCCTCCTCTTCATGCTCTCCCTGGGCGCCGTCCCCGGCTCCCTCATCCCGCAGACCAGCGCGGACGAGCTGAAGGTGCAGACCTTCAAGGCGGCCCACCCCACCCTCACCCCGCTGTACGAGAAGCTGCAGTTCTTCGACGTCTACAGCTCGGTGTGGTTCTCCGCGATCTACATCCTGCTGTTCGTCTCCCTCATCGGCTGCATCCTGCCGCGCAGCTGGCAGTTCGTCGGCCAGCTCCGCAGCCGCCCGCCGGGTGCCCCCCGGCGCCTCGACCGGCTCCCCGCCTACACCACCTGGCGCACCGAGGCCGAGCCCGAGCAGGTCCGCGCGGCCGCGCTCGCCGTCCTCAAGGGCCGCCGCTTCCGCGCCCATACGGCGGGGAACGCGGTCGCCGCCGAGAAGGGCTACCTCCGCGAGGCCGGGAACCTGGCCTTCCACATCGCCCTGATCGTGATGCTCGTCGCCTTCGCCTGGGGCCAGCTCTTCAAGTCCGAGGGCGGCAAGCTGATCGTCGAGGGCGACGGCTTCGCCAACACGCTCACCCAGTACGACGACTTCAAGTCCGGCTCCCAGTTCGGCGTCGACGAGCTGGAGCCGTTCAGCTTCACCCTGAACTCCTTCACCGGCACGTACCAGAAGGACGGCCCCCAGCGCGGCACCCCGCGCACCTTCGAGGCGGCCGTCAGCTACTCGCAGGGCGGCGCGGACAAGAAGGCGGTCATCCGGGTCAACCAGCCGCTCGAGGTGGGCGACTCCAAGGTCTACCTGATCGCCCACGGGTACGCGCCCGTCGTCACCGTCAGGGACGGCCGCGGCAAGACCGTCTTCCACGGCGCCGTGCCGCTGCTGCCGATCGACAACAACATCACGTCGACCGGCGCCATCAAGGTGATGGACGGCTACCGCGACAAGAACGGCAAGAAGGAACAGCTCGGCTTCAAGGCCTTCTTCGTGCCGACCTTCGCGGGCGAGGGCAAGGGCTCGATGTTCTCGCAGTTCCCCGCGCTCGGCTTCCCGGTCATGGCGCTCACCGGCTTCCACGGCGACCTGCGCGTGAACTCCGGCCTGCCGCAGAACGTGTACCAGCTCGACACCACCAAGATGAAGCAGTTCAAGATCGACAAGGGGACCGGGGTCGCGCAGCGGATGCTGCCCGGCGAGACGATGACGCTGCCCGACGGCGCCGGCTCGATCACCTTCGAGAAGGACATCAAGGAGTGGGCGAGCTTCCAGATCTCGCAGCAGCCCGGCAACGGCCTCGCCCTCACGGGCGCGATCGCCGCGATCGCCGGTCTGAGCGGCTCGCTCTTCATCCAGCGCCGCCGGGTCTGGGTCCGGGCCGTGCGCGGTGAGGACGGCGTCACCGTCGTCGAGATGGCCGGACTCGGCCGCAGCGAGTCCGCCAAGCTGCCGGAGGAGCTGGGCGCCCTCGCCCTCGCCCTCACCGTGGAGGCCCCGCCCGCGGCCCCGGCACCGGAACCCGCGGAAGAACCCGCAGAAGCCCCCGTCCCTTCTGGAGAGGCCGACAAGTGATCCTCGCCGCCACGACCGACGAAGGCCTGGCGCAGATGAGCGACCTGCTCGTCTACTCCTCGATGGCCGTCTACACCCTGGCCTTCTTCGCCCACATCGCCGAGTGGGTGTTCGGCAGCCGCAGCAAGGTCGGCCGCACCGCCGCCGCCCTCACGCAGCCGGCCCCGGCCGCCGCCGTGTCCGTCCAGGTCAAGCAGGCCGGCGGCACCGCCGTCCTCGACAAGCCGAAGGTCGTCACCCGCTCCACGGCCGGCACCCGTGACGTGCCGGACGGCCCCGGCGCGGCCGGCGGCACCGCCAAGGGCGACCTGTACGGCCGCATCGCCGTCTCGCTCACCGTCCTCGCCTTCGCGATCGAGGCGGCGGGCGTGGTCTCCCGGGCGCTCTCCGTGCAGCGGGCCCCCTGGGGCAACATGTACGAGTTCTCCACCACCTTCTCCACGGTGGCGGTCGGCGCGTACCTCGGCTTCCTCCTCGCCAAGAAGAACGTCCGCTGGATCGGCCTGCCGCTGGTCACCACGGTCCTGCTCGACCTGGGCATGGCCGTCACCTGGCTGAAGACCCCCAGTGACCAGCTGGTGCCCGCGCTCGACTCGTACTGGCTGTGGATCCACGTGTCCACCGCGATCTTCTGCGGCGCCGTCTTCTACCTCGGCGCGGTCGCCACCCTGCTGTACCTCTTCCGCGACTCGTACGAGAACAAGCTCGCGACCGGCGGCAACCCCGGCTCCTTCGCCCGCTCGGTCCTGGAGCGGCTGCCCGCCGCGGCGACGCTCGACAAGTTCTCGTACCGGGTCAACGCGGCGGTCTTCCCGCTCTGGACCTTCACGATCATCGCCGGCGCGATCTGGGCCGGTGACGCGTGGGGCCGCTACTGGGGCTGGGACGCCAAGGAGGTCTGGTCCTTCATCACCTGGGTCGGTTACGCGGCGTACCTGCACGCGCGCGCGACGGCCGGCTGGAAGGGGCGGAAGGCCGCGTACATCGCGCTCATCGCCTTCGCCTGCTTCCTCTTCAACTACTACGGCGTCAACATCTTCGTGAGCAGCAAGCACTCCTACGCCGGCGTCTGAGCCGTTCCTGCGCTGGCACGAGGCCTGTCCCCGGGTGACGCTGGAGACATGAGCGAGATCTCCCGGGGCAGGAGCGAGACCCACGACGGCGACCGGCATCTGCTGCACTTCGTCGTCGACCTCCCGCAGCCGATGCCGGCGGTCTGGGCGGCCGTCGCCTCGCCCGAGGGCCTGCCGGCCTGGCTCTGCGAGGCGGACCCGCTGGAGCCGCGGCTCGGCGGGCGGGTCACCCTCCGCTGGCTCAACAGCGACACCGAGGTCTCGGGGCGGGTGACCGCCTGGGACCCCGACTACGTGGCCGAGTACACGGTCGGCCCGACGCACGGCCGGATCCGGTTCCACCTGGAACCGGGGGCCGGGGGCGACGGGTCGACCGTGCTGCGTTTCACCAACGAGGTGCGGGGGTCCGCCGAGTACCGGCTGGACCTGCTGGCCGGGTGGCACGACCACTTCGAGCGGCTCGTGGCGGCGCTGGACGGTCACCCCACGGACTGGCGGGACTGGTCGCCGGAGCGGTGGCGGCATCTGCGGGAGCTGTACGAGCGGGACGAGGCCCCCTGGCCCAAGTGGGTGTCGTAGGGGCGGGCCGCCCGGGCACGGCCGCGTAGGGGCGGAAGCCCGGGCGCGGCGGCTCACCCCTTCTTCGGCGGCAGGCACGTGTCCGTCGGGGGTTCGCCCTCCGGCCAGGCCGTCTGGACGAAGCGCTGGGCGCCGGCCTGGGTCAGTTCCACGATCGGGACCGCCTTGTTGTACGGGTTGCCGTAGTTGTCCAGGCAGATCCAGCCGCTCGCGCCCTCCACCCGGAGGGAGCCCTTGACCTGCGGCCACTGCGTGCCCACGTCCTCCTTCGCCGGGTAGGCGGCGCCTTCCGGGGTGGCCTGGCGGATCGCGTGGACCGCCGTCGCCATCGCGTCGTACGCGATGATCGCCTGCCCGTCCGTGAGCGTCACCGGCTTCTTCGCGGCGCGGGCGATGTCCGTCAGGAACGTCGAGTACGCCCCCGTCGAACCGCCCGTCGCCGGGATCCGCCGCCCCGGGGCCGGCTGCCAGGCGTCCGGGTGGGCGAGCGAGGCGTACCGCACGGTCAGCTTCGCCTTCAGCGCCTTGCGGTCGAGCTTCTTGTCCGCGCCCAGGTAGGAGCCCTCGTCGCCGGTGAGGACGGTGAAGGCGCGGTCGGTGCAGCCGCGGGAGCCGAGCGCGTTGATGAACTGCCGGAGCTGGGTGTGGCGGCCCGCGAAGAAGACGGTCTCGGCGCGGGTGTCGCAGATCAGATGGGTGATCTGGCGGAAGGTGTTGGCGGTGGTGCCCTCCTCGGTGGGGTCGGCGGGCGAGGTGAAGAGCGCCGGTTCGTGCGGGGCGCCCTTGAGGTTGGCGGTGAAGGCGGCCTTGAGGGTGTCGGTGTAGTGGTCGCCGGTCCGGGTGTCCTGGACGAGGAAGGCCTTGGCGGCGTCCACCCGGCCGAAGTGCGAGAGGGCCTTGGCCTCGTCGGTGTTGGTGGGGGAGACGCGTGCGAGCCCCGGGTAGCGGTTGTGGCCGGGGCCGTTGGCGATGTCGTCGGCGGTGATGGTGGTGCCGACGACGGCGACCCCGGCGGCGGTGAGGGCGGCCACCGCCTCCCGTACCTCGGTGGAGGAGGTGGCGACGCCGGACACGGCCCGCAGCCGGTCGGAGGTGTCCGTCATGGCGATCAGCCGGTCGACGGTCTCGCGCCAGTGGGCGTTGCCCTTGCCGGTGTTCGCGAGGACCAGGCGGATCTTCGGGGTCTCGCTGTTGGACTCGTGGTTGGCCCGGTACTGGTAGGCGTACGCGCCCTGGACCTCGTGCAGGACCTTCTCCCGCATGCCGCCGTCGGTGGAGGTCAGCGGCAGGAGGACGGCGACGGTCGCGTACTCGCCGGGCTTCAGCGTGGCGTTCTCGCGGCCGATGGCCCCGGCGACCTCGTCGAGGTCCGGCATGCCGAAGGCGTGGCCGTCGCCGTTGACGCCGACGCACTCGGAGCTGCCGGCGGGGCGGGCCACGCCGGCGGCGCAGGAACGGTCCTCCGGGGTGGTCAGCCGTGAGACGCCGTAGCCGCCGAGACCGAGGACGACGGCGGCGGTGACCAGTGAGGCGACGAGCTTCTGGCGGGGGGTGCGGACGCGCCGGCGCAGCCGGAGGGACAGACGGTCGGGCATGGCGTCAGACTCCGTTCTCACGGCCCGGCGGCAGCGACGGCTCCCGCCAGGCACGGATGTCGCGCGGCCAGTGGCTCGCCGCGTCCCAGAGTGAACCGCTGCCCGTCAGATGGCGGCCGGAGAGCCGGCGCAGCTCGTGCGCGAGCCGGTCGGCGACCTCGTCGTCGGGCAGGGCGAGCGGATCGGTGAGCAGCCACAGGGCGTGCAGCAGCCGCCGTACGGACAGGTGGAGTTCGGTGGTGTCGGGGTCGAGGCCGGCGGGGAGGGCGCCGGGCGGCTCCTGGCCGAGGGCGACCGCCCGGCGCGGGTCGGGCCCCGGCCGGTTCCGCTCGCGCGGGTACGGGGCGGAGGCGATGAACCGGAGCCGGCCGAGCCAGCCGAGGACGTCCTGCCCGGGGAAGGTCTCCCGCAGGTGCGTGACGGCCTCCTCGGTACGGCCGAGGGCGAGGCCGTGGTGGAGGCGGTACGGGCCGGGGCCCGGCCCGTAGTGCCGGTACAGCGTCTCGTGGACGGCGTGCCAGGCGGCGTACCGCGGATGGTCGTCGTCCTCGAACCGCAGCCGGTACAGGAGCAGGGCGCGCAGCAGCGGGTCGGCGACGAAGTGCCCGGGGCCCTCGCCCCAGTCCTCGGCGCGCAGCTGGTCGCGGACCCGCAGCGCCACGTCCCCGTCCAGGGACTCGGCCTGGAGCCGGGCGTGGGCCAGCATCCGGGCGGACTCCTCGTCGTGGGTCGCGGCGAGCACGGCGTACGGCCCCGGTCTGCGCACCGGCAGGAGTTCGGCGAGGAGCGCGGGGGCGACGGGCACCGGCGGGGCGTCCTCGCGCAGCTCCACCGTCAGGTCGAGCAGCCGGCCCGGGGTGAGGCCGGCCCGCAGCTCCGCGGGGGCCTCGCCGGCGGCCCGGCCGAGGAGGGCCACGCCGAGCGGGCGGCCGCCGGTCAGCCGGTGGACGGCGCGGGCGAGTTCGGCGGGGGTGCGGCCCGCCGGGTCGTGGCGGTCGAAGGCGGACCGGGTCTGGGCGGGGGAGAGCGGGGTCAGTTCGACGGCGAGGATGCCGGAGCCGACGCTCGCGCCGCGCGGGCAGGGCGCCCGGTGCGCGGTCTCCGGGAGCCGGGTGCGGGTGGCCTGCCGCAGGCCCTCGTGGTCGCGGACCCGGGAGGTGGCGAGGACGACGATCCGGTCGCGGCGGCCCTCGGCGGCGCGGGCGCGCAGGATCGGCTCGACGAGCTGCCGGCCGAGCGGCTCGTGGGCGTTGTCGAGGAGGAGCAGGGGCCTGCCGATGCGGGCGCCGCGCTGGAGCCCGGTGTAGGCGTGGCGCAGGTCCTCGGTGAGGGCGCCGACGAGGAAGGCCTCGGCCTCGCCTCGGCGCCGGCCGCCCTGCTCGAAGTCGATCGCGAGCTGCTGGAGGCCGGCCTTGGCGCGCCCGCCGGCGTTGCGGTAGGTGCCGTACCAGCTCTCGGAGGTGCGCTGGAGGCGGCCGAACACCTCCTCCAGGACGGTCTCCACGGTCGCCTCGGCGAGCAGTCCGGCGAGGGGGACGGCGGCGTCGGCGAAGGTGGCGGCGAGCTTGGCGAGGACCTTGCCGACCCAGTTGGCGGCGGCACCCCTGGTGGCGTCGACGGTCGCGAGGAGCGGCCCGAGGCGCTGGAGGTCGCGCCGGGCCCGCTCGTCGTCCTCCTGGGACCAGGCGAGCGAGGCGACCGCGACCAGGCCGAGCGAGAGCCGGGGGAAGCGCACGGGCCGGGCGCCCAGCACCTTCGGCGACAGCTGCACGGCCAGCTCGGCGAGGGCGCCGGTGACCGGGGTCCAGCCGGGGCCGTGGTCGGCGGGCGGCTCGATGTGGGCGCAGTCGAGGAGGGCGAGCGGCGTGTGGCCCTTGTAGCGGTTGCGGACCTCCTTGAGCAGGGCGGTCTTCCCCATGCCGCGACCGCCGGTGAAGACCGTCACGGGCGGGTCGTCCCCGTGCTCGTACGCGACGCGCGCGGCCCCCTGCCGGGTGAGCCCGACGAGCCGGGCGACGAGCCCGCCCTCGTCCAGGGCCGCCTCACGGCCGTACAGCTCTCTGTCCACGCCCCTGCCACCCCCGTCACAGTCAACTCAAGGATATCGACGGCGTGTTGGGAAAGCGGGAGTCTTTTCGACTCTGTTGTGGAGGTGTTCTCAGTCCGTGGCGATGGCGTCGAGCCGGGCCCGTAGATATCCGTGCGACTCGATGCCGTGGATGGTGGTCCCGGGGGTGCACTCGTAGAAGTACACCAGCGACATCAGCTCCTCGGCGGGCGCGTCCGCCGGCGGCGGCAGTACGCGGTGCCGTCCCGACCGCCACCGCCCGCCGGTCCAACCCGCCATGAGGTCGCCGATGTTGACGGTGAAGGCGGCCGGATCGTACGGGGCGTCCTGCCAGCCCCCGGCGTCCGTGAACACCTGGAGCCCGCCCTTGCCCGCCTCCCGGTCCAGGACGGTGACCGTGCCGAAGTCCGTGTGCGGGCCGATGCGGAACTGCCCCGGCTCCGGCTCGCCGGTCCGCTCCCGCCCCGGATACCAGTTGATATTGAAGCCGAACGTGGGGTGGCCGGTGTGCCGGGTGAAGAAGTCCCGCTCCTCGCCGAGCGCGACGCCCAGCAGATCGAGGACCCGGTCCGAGAGCGCCTTCATCTGCGCGAGGTAGGTGTCGAGGAGCGGCTTCAGCTCGGGCACCTCGGCGGGCCAGGTGTTCGGCAGGAACCACTCCGCGTCCACCGCCGGGTCCCCGGTCGGCTCCTCCGCCGCGAAGGAGAGCGACTCCTTCAGGTCGGGCGGGGTCGCCGTGCCCTCCGCGTACCCGTTGGCCTCCGCGCCCGGCCCGAGCCACCCGCGCCCGCCGACCCGCACCGCGTACGGCTCCTTGACGGCCGGCGGGAGGTGGAAGAAGGCGCGGGCCGTCTCACGGATGGCGGCCCGCAGACCTGGGTCCACCCCGTGCCCGGTGACCAGCAGGAACCCGGCCTCGCGCAGGGCGCGGTCGACGGCGGGGAGCTGGGGGGCGGGGTCGCGCCGCAGGTCGATGGTGGGGAGGCGGGCTTCACTCATCGCCGATGTCCTCATTCCAGAGCGTGGGGTGCCGGTCGATGAAATCCCGCATGAGCTCGACGCATTCGGGATCGCCGAGCACGACCACCTCGACCCCGTGCTCGGCGAGCCAGTCGTGCCCGCCGTGGAAGGTCTCCGCCTCCCCGACGACCACCCGCGAGATCCCGAACTGCCGCACGAGCCCGGAGCAGTACCAGCAGGGGGACAGGGTCGTCACCATCGTCGTCCCCCGGTACGAGCGCTGCCGCCCGGCGGCCCGGAAGGCGGCGGTCTCGGCGTGCGTCGACGGGTCCCCGTCCTGCACGCGCCGGTTGTGCCCGCGCCCGAGCAGCGTCCCGTCGGCGCCGTAGAGAGCGGCCCCGATGGGGATCCCGCCCTCGGCGAGCCCGGCGCGGGCCTCGTCGAGGGCGGTGGCGAGCCACCGGCGGGCTTGTTCCTGGTCCATGGGGGGAGGCTTCCCCGAGGGACCAGGGGTGTCACACCCCGTTGGGTTACTCCTTCTCGGCGTCCAGCGGGGTGACGTAGGACCCCTTGCCGCGCACTGTGATCACGAGCCCGCGCTCCCGAAGCTCCTGCGTGGCCCGCCGAGCGGTCAGCCGGGCCACGCCGTACTCCTCGGCCATCCGGTTCTCGGAAGGAATCGGGCGGTCGGGGGCAAGGGCGCCCGAGGCGATCTGCCTACTGATGATCTCGGCGAGCTGGATGTAGAGCGGGGTGGCGCTCTTCGGATCCAGAGGCTCGTTCGGTACGGAAGTCTCGCTCATATGTCCAACGTAGAGCGGCTTGCATCTCCACGATCGAGTGGATCCCTCTGTACTTGTATACAGAGGGCTATGGGGCGGGCTACGGTTTTTGGGCAAAGAAGACCCCGGCGACCGCTGGTACCGGCCCCGGGGCATGGCCACCAACTCACAAGGCAGTTGATGACGTGTCGAACCCTATCGCGCGCGCCCTGGGCTGGGCGCTGATGCCCGTTCTGCTGGGGCTGCTCATGTTGGCCCTGCCGCCCACCGGCAGGCACCGCACCCGTCCGACCACCCGGGTGGCACAGCGCAGGCGCCGCCGGGCGCTGTGGCTGGCCACGGTCGGAGTGGACGTCGACCACCGGAACATCCACGCCGGGACCGCCCGATGAGCCGCTGCGGGGCACGGCGTTCCGTGCTCGCCGTCGCGGAGGTCGTACGACCGGTGTGGGGCGGCTCGGTCTGCGTGCTGGCCATCGACCACGACGGCCCGCACCGCGACCGCGCGGGCGACGGCTGGTGGGTGACGCCGGAGATCGCGGACGCGGTGACCGTCTCCCTGCTGACCCACGCCCTCACGGTTGAGCCGGAGTTCAGGTCGCCGCGCTGCATTGTCGGCCGCCACGACCGCTGCCGCGACCACGCACCCCGCGACAGCGGAGTACCAGGGGTCCGCCACCTTGTGTGCGGGTGCCCGTGCCATCCGGCGCCCGCCACGTGAAGCGCCGCACCTGGACGGTCGTGCTTCTCGCGGCCTCCACCGCGGCGGTCCTGCTGCTCCTGCACGCCCTGATGCCGTAGAGGCGTCCCGCAACGGGCGAGGCGTCCGGCGTCTCGCCCGTCCCGCCCTGATACGAGCGCATCGACGCGCGGTCGGCATGGGGCTGGCTACGCTGGCCGGGGCGCCCCTTGGAGGACACGGTGACGACACGGCCTGACCGGACCGGAGAACTCATCCCGCGCCCCGAGCGGACTCCCGCTGCCCTCCGGGCAGCCCTCGCGGTCGTCGCTCCCGAGCGGTTGGCCGGGATGGACGCCAGCCAGCGTGCGGCGGTGACGGAGGCCATCGCGCAGAGCGGCATCACCCCCCTGCGCATGTTCCTGATCCAGTGGGCCGCCGTCATCGAGATCGAACGGTTCCCCGACACCGCCCGCGAACTGCGTCGCGCCGAATACCTGGCCCAGATCGCCGAGGACCCGGAGGAGAGTCGCCGGTACGTACGAGCAGCCGGGGACATCATCCGAGCCGCGCACAAGGCGGTAGGCGGGTGAGCTGGAGGTGGGAGTACGACCCTGGCGAGGAGTACGTTCATCGGAGGCGCCCCACCGGCTTTCGTCGCCGAGGTGGAGAAGCGAGCCGATGAGCTGGTCAGGGCTGCGGAAGCCCTTTACCTCGACGGCAGCCTGTTCCAGGGAGAGAACCCCAGGAGCGAACATGTGCGGGTTCCAGGCGGGATGCTCGTCTTCCTTCTTGTCCCGCGCTACGAATGCGGATACGTCCTCCAGGTGACCTACCTCTGACAGCGGCGTCCCAGGGAGCCGGCATCTCTCCTGCGGGTGCCTGTGCCATCCGGCGCCATCTATCCGGACCGACGTCGGCCCCTGATGTTGGGGGGTTCGGCGGAGATCTCGGCACCTGCCTTCCAGCGAGCCCACTTCGGGCTGTTGCGGTCGGTGGCGTAACCACGTCGGGTCTCCAGGCGCCATGCGGTGTGCTCGAAATCGGCGAAAAGGCGGCTGATCTCCGAGAACGGGACCATTTCGCGGGTCTCGGCGCGCGGGGCGAAGCGGGTCAGCAGCTCTCGGGGGACGGTCACGAACGTCTCGGACTCCTTGACGTCGCGGAGTTCGGCGAGCTGGGCGGGGTCGGTGACGCGCTCGCCCTGCACGAGGATCTCGCCTGTGGACTCGACCTCGTACAGGGTGGGGCAGTCACCGTCGTCGCTGGTCGTACCGAGGAACCGGAGCGGCATGTCTGGGCCTCTCTGGGCGGGGGTTCGGGGCTCCAGGATGCGTGGTCGTGTGAAGATGCGGGGCTGGATTGCGCGGGATTGCGCACAACGCCTTCCCCCAGCCCGGCGGGGTGCCCGGCCCCTCACGCCGCCGCCCCCACCTCCTCCTCGTACGGGAAGCGGGCCAGCGGGGCCTCCTGGTGGAAGAAGGTCTTGGCGCGGGCCATCGCCCGCTCGTCGGCGCGGACCCGGCCGGGGCGGGAGGCCGTGCCCGTCAGGACTCCGCCGAAGCGCATCCCCATGTAGGCCGCCGAGTGGTTCAGGCCGGTGACCAGGCCGTCCGCGACCTCGTGTTCCTCGTGCGCCAGGGCCGTCACCCCCCACAGCGTGCCGCCCGCCATGCGCTCCTTGAAGTCCGAGCCGGGCACGTTCAGCCAGCCCGACCAGTAGTCCAGGTAGCGCTTGGTCTGCGCGGAGAGGCTGTACCAGTAGAGGGGCGAGACGATGACGACGTCGGTGGCGTCGAGCGTCGCCCGGCGCAGGAGTTCCTCGGTCTCCCCGGGCCGCCTGGCGGCGTCCTCGTGCCGGCCGTCCTGGAAGTCCGGCAGCGTCAGTTCGTTCAGGTCCACCCAGCGTTGCGGGACGTCGGCGGGCAGGTGCTCGGCCGCCGCGCGGGCCAGGATCTCGGAGTTGCCGTCGGCGCGGGAGCTGCCGAGGACGAAGAGGAACGAGCGGTCCGTGTCACGTGCGGCGTCGAGGGTCATGTCCGGTGCCAACCTCCGGGTTCCCCGGCGTATTCCGGCCCCATCGGCCCCGCCGATCGCCCCCATCGGAAGGACGCCCCACTGGCTCGTGGACCGTGAACGGCCCCCGTCCGTAGCGTCGTTCCCATGAGAAACGAGACCAGGGGAACCCTTGAACTGACCCTCGCCATGGTGCTCTCCGGCACCCTCGGAGTCTTCGTCGTCGAGTCCGGCGCCTCGCCCTTCGAGGTGGTGTTCTTCCGGTGCCTCTTCGGGGCCCTCACGCTCGGCGCCTACAGCCTCGTCCGGGGGTTCTTCACCGGGCACGGGTTCACGGCCGGGAAGCTGGGGCTCGCCGCGCTCGGCGGGGTGTTCATCGTCTTCAACTGGGTGTTCCTGTTCGAGGCGTACGAGGCCAGTTCCATCTCGCTCGCCACCGTCGTCTACCACACGCAGCCGTTCTTCCTCGTGCTGCTCGGGGCCCTGTTCACGAGGGAGCGGATCTCCGCGGGCAAGCTCGGGTGGCTCGCCCTCGCCTTCGTCGGGCTCGTGCTCGTCTCCGGCGTCAGGCCGGGGGACACCGCCTCCCTCAAGGGGCTCGGCTTCGCGCTCGTCGCCGCCGTGCTCTACGCCCTCGCGACCTTCGTCACCAAGCGGATCACCGGCGTGCGGCCCCATCTGATCGCGCTCGTCCAGGTGCTGGTGGGGATGCCGCTGCTGCTCCCCTTCGTCGACCTCGGAGGCCTCGGGGGCCTCGGCGGGGGCGGCTGGGGCTGGCTCGTCGGGCTCGGGTTCATCCACACCGGCCTGATGTACGTGCTCATGTACGCCGCCTACGCCAAGCTGCCCACCGCCAAGATCGCCGTCCTCGCCTTCACCTACCCCGCCGTCGCCATGGGCGTCGACTGGGCGGTGTACGGGCACCACATCGGGCTCGTCCAGGCGCTCGGCGTCCCGCTGATCGTCCTCGCCAGCCTCAGGGTGACTCTCGCACGAGCCGCCGCGCCTGCTCCACGAACAGTCGCACGTGCGCCGGAAGCCGCTTCCCCCGCCGCCACGCGAGCTGCGTGAAGAGGGTGAACGGGGCCTCCCAGGGCAGTTCCACCAGCGCCCCGGACGCCAGCTCCTCCGCCACCGTCACCCTCGGCAGCAGCGTCACCCCCAGGCCCGCCGCCACGCCCCGCTTCGTCGCCTCGATCGTGCCGAACTCCATGAACGGCGGCGCCCACTCCCGCAGCTCCGCCTCGAACAGGTCGCGGTACGAGCAGCCGGGCTCGGTGCCGAGCAACCGGATCTCCGCCAGGTCCGCGTTCGTCAGGGACGTACGAGCGGTGAGGGCGTGGCCCGGGGGCGCCACCAGGACCAGCGGCTCCGGGGCGAGGACCTCCGTCTCCAGGCCCTCGTGCTCCGTCTCCGGCTCCATCAGGAAACCGACGTCGTACGTGCCCTGCCGCAGCGCCTTCCGGGTCTCGTCGCCGAGCGTGGGCCGGAGCGTCAGCCGCACCTTCGGGTAGCGGTGGTGGAAGTACTCCAGGAGCGGCGGCAGCCGGTAGGAGGTGAGCGACTCCATCGTGCCGACGGCGATCGGGCCCGAGGGTTCGGCCGTGGCCGCGACGGCCGTGCGGGCCTCCTCGGCCAGCTCCGTCATCCGGTGGGCGTACGGCAGGAGCCGCTCGCCGGCCTCCGTCAGGCGGATGCGGCTGCCGAGGCGCTCGAAGAGGTCCACCCCGAGGGAGGATTCGAGGGACCTGATCTGGGCCGTCACGCTCGACTGGGCGTAGCCGAGTTCCGTGGCCGCCCGGGTGAAGGAGAGGACGTCGGCCACCTTCTCGAAGGTCGCCAGGAGCCGCAGCTCCATCAGCCCTCGGCCCCCGTGTCCTCGCCGGACTTGCCCTGCTCGCGCCTCTTCAGCTCCTCCTCGCGGCGGCGCAGGTCCGCCTCCCAGTCCTTGAGGAGGGCCTCGTCCTTCTTGTTCTCCTCGCGGAGGGACTTCAGGAATTCCGGGTTGTCGTCCGGGGCGACCCACTCGTGCCGGTGGTTGCGGTGCCACTCGGAAGGCGTACGGCCTCCGGCGGGCGCGCGGCGCATCTTGCCGGCGGCGAACCAGACGATCGGGCCCACGATCCAGAACAGCAGGATGATGATGACCCAGACCACCTTCGGCAGGTGCCTGGCCTCGTCCTCGGGGGTGTTCAGGCAGTCGATGAAGGCGTAGATCGTCAGCGCCAGCGGCAGGATGTACATCAGTGCCCTGAGCATGTGGTGCGGCCCCCTGGAAGCAGCGGCGGGGCCGGTCGAGGCGGCCCCGGTGACAGGCCAAGCCTAGCCCGTGGCGGATACTGGCCCCTATGGCTTACGACGATCTCCGCTCGCTGCTCAGGGCCCTGGAACGCGAAGGCGACCTCAAGCGCATCAAGGCCGAAGTCGACCCGTACCTGGAGGTCGGGGAGATCGTCGACCGGGTGAACAAGGCGGGAGGTCCCGCGCTCCTCTTCGAGAACGTCAAGGGCTCCGCCATGCCGCTCGCGATGAACGTCTTCGGGACGGACCGCCGGCTGCTCAAGGCGCTCGGCCTGAAGTCGTACGGCGAGATCAGCGAGAAGATCGGCGGGCTCCTCAAGCCGGAGCTGCCGCACGGCTTCGTCGGGGTCCGCGAGGCCTTCGGGAAGCTGGGCTCGATGGTCCACGTGCCGCCGAAGAAGGTGAAGGAGGCCCCGGTCCAGGAGGTCGTCCTCACCGGGGACGACGTCGACCTCGACCTCCTCCCCGCGCTGTTCACCTGGCCCAAGGACGGCGGGTCCTTCTTCAACCTGGGCCTCACCCACACCAAGCACCCCGAGACCGGCGTGCGGAACCTGGGCCTCTACCGGCTCCAGCGGCACGACAAGCGCACCATCGGCATGCACTGGCAGATCCACAAGGACAGCCGCAACCACTACGCGGTGGCCGCCGCGAAGGGCGAGCGGCTGCCGGTCGCCATCGCCTTCGGCTGCCCGCCGGCCGTCACGTACGCCTCCACCGCCCCGCTCCCCGGCGACATCGACGAGTACCTCTTCGCCGGCTTCGTGCAGGGCAAGCGGATCGAGATGGTCGACTGCAAGACCGTCCCGCTCCAGGTCCCGGCGCAGGCCGAGGTCGTGGTCGAGGGCTGGCTGGAGCCGGGCGAGATGCTGCCGGAGGGGCCCTTCGGCGACCACACCGGCTTCTACACCCCGCAGGAGCCGTTCCCCGCGCTGACGATCGACTGCATCACGATGCGGAAGCGCCCGCTGCTGCAGTCGATCGTCGTGGGGCGCCCGCCGACCGAGGACGGGCCGCTGGGGCGGGCGACGGAGCGGTTCTTCCTGCCGCTCCTCAAGATCATCGTCCCGGACATCGTCGACTACCACCTGCCGGAGTCGGGCGGCTTCCACAACTGCGCGATCGTCTCGATCGACAAGAAGTACCCGAAGCACGCGCAGAAGGTCATGCACGCCATCTGGGGCGCGCACATGATGTCGCTGACCAAGCTGATCATCGTGGTCGACAAGGACTGCGACGTGCACGACCTGCACGAGGTGTCCTGGCGGGCCCTGGGGAACACGGACTACTCCCGCGACCTGACGGTCGTCGAGGGGCCGGTGGACCACCTGGACCACGCCTCCTACCAGCAGTTCTGGGGCGGCAAGGCCGGTATCGACGCCACGAAGAAGCTGCCCGAGGAGGGCTACACCCGGGACGGCGGCTGGCCGGACATGGTGGAGTCGGACCCGGCGACGGCGGCCCTGGTGGACCGCCGCTGGAAGGAGTACGGGCTGTGACCACGGCTGCCGTGCCCGGCGCCCAGCCGGGCCGTACCAAAGCCTTCCTGCGGCTCGTGATGATCGAGCACTCGGTCTTCGCGCTGCCCTTCGCCTACATCGCCTCGCTCACCGCGATGTACCGGCTGGACAGGAACATCCACTGGTGGACGCTCTTCCTCGTCACCGTCTGCATGGTGGGCCTGCGGACCTTCGCCATGGCCTGCAACCGGATCATCGACCGCGAGATCGACGCGCGCAATCCGCGGACGGCCGGGCGGGAGCTGGTGACCGGCGTGGTGTCCGTGCGTTCGGCGTGGACCGGGGCGGGGATCGCGGTCGTCGTCTTCCTCGGCGCCGCCGCCCTGCTGAACCCGCTCTGCCTGGCGCTCGCGCCGCTGGCCGTCGTCCCGATGGTCGTCTATCCGTACGGGAAGAGGTTCACCAACTTCCCGCACGCCATCCTCGGTCTCGCGCAGTCCATCGGGCCGATCGGCGCGTGGCTCGCGGTGACCGGCGAGTGGTCCTGGGACGCGGTCGTCCTGGGCCTGGCGGTGGGCGTCTGGATCGGCGGCTTCGACCTGATCTTCGCCTGCCAGGACGTGCAGGCGGACCGGGCGCACGGTGTGATGTCGGTGCCGGCCCGCTTCGGAGTCCCGGCGGCGCTGTGGGGCGCCCGCGCCTCGGCGGTCGTCACCACGGGCCTGCTGGTCTGGTACGCGCTGCTGACGGACGCGGGCCTCTTCTTCTGGATCGGCCTGGTCGTCGTGGTCGTCGCCTTCGGCTACGAGCACACGATCGTGAAGCCGCACGACCTGTCCCGGCTGAACAGGGCGTTCTTCACGACGAACGGCTTCATCGGCATCAGCCTGTTCGTGTGCGCGCTGCTCGATCTGCTGGTCCGCGGGCTCACCCCGTAGGCCCGGCCGATGGCGGATAGGCTCGGCGCCATGAACGACGGCAAGCGCACCCCCTGGATCGTGGGGGTTTCCGGGGCGTCGGGTACGCCGTACGCCGCCGCCGTGCTCAGGGGGCTGCTCGCCGCGGGGGAGAGCGTCGACCTCGTCGTGTCGCGGGCCTCGCGGCTGACGCTGCTCGACGAGACGGGGATCGCCTTCCGGGACGCGCACTGGCGCGAGGACCTGGCGGCCTGGCTGGCGCGGGGCGCGGACGGGAAGCCGGACGCGTTCACCGTGGACGTGGGTGACGTGCGGTACTGGGCGGCCGGGGACCTGGCCGCGGGGCCGTCCTCCGGTTCGTACCCGGCGAAGGGGATGCTGGTGGTGCCGGCCTCGACCGCCGCGGTGGCGGGAGTGGCGCTCGGGCTCTCGAAGGACCTGCTGCAGCGGGTCGCGAGCGTGACGCTGAAGGAGCGGCGCCCGCTGGTGGTCGCGGTGCGGGAGACCCCGCTGAACGGACAGACGCTCAAGCACATGGTGGCGCTGGACGAGGCGGGCGCCGTGGTGCTGCCCGCCTCTCCGGCGTTCTACGCGGGGGCGACGCACATCCAGGATCTGGTGGACTTCGTCGCCGGGCGGGTGCTCGACGCGGCAGGGGTGCCGCACCGGCTGTACCGCCGTTGGGAGGGAGAGCTCGGTGGAGCTTCCCGTACGGATTAGCGCTTCTTCGCGGCCTTCTTGGCGGCGCGCTTCGAGGCGGCGGACGTCCGGTGGGCACGCGAGCGGTCGGCCAGCTCCTGCAGCTCACGCATGCGGGCGTAGGCCATCTCGATCGTGTACACGGTGATCACCACTCCTGAAAGATCATCTTTGATCTGTTGAAAGATTCACAGGGTGTCGCCCCTGTGCGCCTTAGATTCTATACCTATACTCGCGGTATCGCTGGACAATGGAAGGTTCCTCTTTATGGACGCCGTGGACAGGCAGCTCATCCAGGCTCTGCGCGAGAACGGCCGCGCCTCGTACGCCGAGCTCGGCCGGCTCGTCGGGCTCTCCGGCCCCTCCGTCACCGACCGCATCAACCGTCTCGAGGCCGCCGGAGTCATCACCGGCTACCGCGCCACCGTGAACGCCGCCTCGCTCGGCCTCGGCGTCACCGCCCTCATCGGCATCTCGCTCTCCGACGCCGCCGACCACGAGGACGTGGCCCGCCGGCTGAAGGACCTCGCCGAGATCGAGGACTGCTGGTTCATCGCCGGCGACGACTCCTTCATGCTCAAGGTGCGCGCGAACGACGTCGACGGCCTGGAGAAGACGATCCGCCGCCTCTCCGGCACCAAGGGTGTCTCCCGCACCCGTACGACGATCGTGCTCTCCACCAAGTGGGAGAACCGGGTCGGGGAGCTGCCCGAGGAGGGCTGAGAGTACGGTGGGTGGAGCTTGATTCGGAGACAAAGGGAGGCGGCCGTACATGGACGCGGGACTCAAGCGCGAACTTGAGCAGAAGGTCCGGGACGGTGAGCGGCTGAGCCGTGAGGACGGCATCGCCCTGTACGAGTCCGACGACCTCGCCTGGCTCGGCGGTCTGGCCCACGAGGTCCGGACCCGCAAGAACGGCGACGTGGTCCACTTCAATGTCAACCGGCATCTGAACATGACCAACGTCTGCACCGCCTCCTGCGCCTACTGCTCCTTCCAGCGCAAGCCGGGCGAGAAGGACGCGTACACCATGCGCATCGAGGAGGCCGTGCGCCTCGCGAAGGCGATGGAGAACGAGAACCTCACCGAGCTCCACATCGTCAACGGGCTCCACCCCAACCTGCCCTGGCGCTACTACCCGCGCTCCCTCTCCGAGCTCAAGAAGGCCCTGCCGAACGTCTCCCTCAAGGCGTTCACCGCGACCGAGATCCACCACTTCGAGACGATCTCCGGGCTCTCCGCCTCCGAGATCCTCGACGAGCTGATCGAGGCCGGCCTGGAGTCGCTGACCGGCGGCGGCGCCGAGATCTTCGACTGGGAGGTCCGGCAGCACATCGTGGACCACAAGACCCACTGGGAGGACTGGTCCCGGATCCACCGCCTCGCGCACGAGAAGGGTCTGAAGACCCCGTGCACGATGCTCTACGGGCACATCGAGGAGCCGCGCCACCGCGTGGACCACGTGCTCCGGCTCCGCGAGCTCCAGGACGAGACCGGCGGCTTCCAGGTCTTCATCCCGCTGCGCTACCAGCACGACTTCGTGGACATGCAGGACGGCAAGGTCCGCAACAGGCTCCAGGCCCGCACCACGATGGCGACCGGCGCCGAGGCCCTGAAGACCTTCGCGGTCTCCCGGCTGCTCTTCGACAACGTGCCGCACGTCAAGGTCTTCTGGGTCATGCACGGCGTCCAGACGGCGCAGCTGGCGCTCCAGCACGGCGCCGACGACATGGACGGCTCGGTCGTCGAGTACAAGATCACGCACGACGCCGACAACTACGGCACGCCGAACAAGCTGGGCCGCGAGGACCTGCTCGAACTGATCCGCGACGCGGGCTTCCGGCCGGTCGAGCGGAACACGCGGTACGAGATCATCCGCGAGTACCCGGGCCCGGACGCGGACCGGCGCGAGTCGCCGCAGCCGATGCGGGTCTGACGCGGACGGCGTGACGCGGACGGCATGAGGAAGGGCCGGCGGGGCATCCCCGCCGGCCCTTCCTCGTGCGTGCCCGTCGGGCCGCTCACCGCAGCGGCAGCAGCATGATGATGTCGTCGCGGTCGTCCCCGGGGGCGACCCGGATCGCGTCGGGGACGCGGCCGACCTCCTTGTAGCCGGACTTGGCGTAGAAGCCGTCGACGCCGGTGCCGCCCCGGCAGGTCAGCCGTATCGCCTCGATCGCCTCGAAGCCCTCGGCGGTGCGGGCGGTGTGCTCGACCGCCGCCATGAGGTCGCGGCCGTAGCCCCGGCCCTGGTGCCGGGGGTGGACCATCACGGTGTAGAGCCACACCCAGTGGGTCATCAGCGGGTGGGTGTTGAAGGTGAAGAAGGCGGTGGCGGCGATCCGGCCCTCCTCGTCGCGGCCGACGAGGAGGCGGGTGCCGCCCTCGGCCATGGCGACCAGGTGCTTGAGGAGGGCGGGGCGGATCTCCTCGGGGGTGACGGGAGGTACGAAGCCGACGGCGCCGCCCGCGTTGGAGACGTCGGCCCAGAGGGAGAGCACTCCGTCGCGCAGGGCGGGGTCGACGGCGGGGTCCACCTCGAACGTAAGGGTCATGGGGGGAGGGTATCCATTACTTCTCCGGTGCTCAAGAGGCCCGGTCCCGGATCGGGCGCCGCCGCGTGCTTCACTTGAGGACGCTCGTCCCGCTGGGAAACTTCGGGATCTTTCGGAACGGAAGACTGGACTGACATGCTCCGCTACACGCTGATGCGGCTCGGGATCTTCGCCGGGTGCTTCCTCGCCCTGTGGGGTCTCGTCTACGTCGGCGCGCTGCCGCGCGGTCTGGGCGACTCGAACCTGCTCTGGGTCCTCCTCCTCTCCATCGTCGTCTCCGCCCCGCTCAGCTTCGTGCTCCTGCGCAAGGCGCGGGACGAGGCGAGCGCGGAGGTCGTGGCGAAGGTCGAGCGCGCCAAGGGCCGGCTGGACGCGAACCGCTCCCAGGAGGACGCGCTGTAGTAGCCGCCGGTCGGCGCGCGGGGGCTGTGCGGGTACTGCGTGGGGACTGCGCGAGGACTGCGTGGGGACCGCAAGAGGACCGCGTAGGGACCGTGCGAGGACTCCGTGAGGACCGCGCGAGGGCCGCGTAAAGGCTGCGTAAGCTTCCTCACAGACATCCCACCCCGGGTAGGGCCTTCCAAGGCTCCTGCCTGGGGTGTTCTGCGTTTCGAGGGTGAAACGGCGTTTTCCGGCCTCAAAGAATGGCTTTGAGGTTCTCAAAGTTCAAGTGTTAACGTGTTCGACATGAAGACAGCAGTGCGCCCCTCCGATGCCGCGAGCACCCCGCTCGTGGCGCGCCTGCACGTCGATCTCTGCCGCTGTATGTCCGCGGTCTGTTGCCGCGCCTTCTGATCCGGCATCATGCAGCGGCCCGCGTGAACAGCGCGTGTGTGCCGCACCCCCGTCCCCGTATTCACCCGATACGCACCTGTGGAGTGTGCCCGTGTCCGCGTCCGTGACGCCCGAGGCGAAGCCCCGGATACCCAAGGTCCCCTTCTGGGCCCAGATCATCGCCGGTCTGGCCCTCGGCGCCCTCCTCGGCTGGGTCGCCCGCAGCCAGGACGTCGCCTGGCTCAAGGAGACCCTCGGCCAGATCGGTGACATCTTCGTCCAGCTGCTCAAGCTGGCCGTCGCGCCCCTCGTCTTCTTCGCGATCCTGGTGTCGATCACCAACCTGCGGAAGGTGAACAACGCCGCCCGCCTCGCCACCCGCACGCTGCTCTGGTTCATGATCACCTCGCTCATCGCGGTCGCCATCGGCCTCGCGATCGGCCTGATCACCAACCCGGGCGCCGGCACCGGCCTCACGCCGAAGGACGGCAAGCTCCCCAAGCACGAGGGCTCCTGGCTCGACTTCCTCACCGGCATCGTCCCGACGGACGTCATCACGCCCTTCACCGAGCTGAACGTCCTGCAGATCGTCTTCATGGCCGCCGTCGCCGGCATCGCCGCCCTCCAGCTCGGCGACCGCGCCAAGCCGATCCTCACCCTCTCCGAGTCCGTCCTGGAGCTCCTCCAGAAGGCCCTGTGGTGGGTCATCCGCCTCGCCCCGCTCGGCACCGTCGGCCTCATCGGCTTCGCCATCGCCGACTACGGCTGGGACCTGATCGGCAAGTACGCGACCTTCACCGCCGACGTCTACGTCGGCTGCGCCCTGGTCCTCTTCGGCGTCTACCCGCTGCTGCTCGCCACGGTCGCCAAGGTCAACCCGCTCCAGTTCTACAAGGGCGCCTGGCCCGCCATCCAGCTGGCCTTCGTCTCCCGCTCCTCCGTCGGCACCATGCCGGTCACCCAGAAGGTCACCGAGCGCCTCGGCGTCCCGAAGGAGTACGCCTCCTTCGCCGTCCCGTTCGGCGCCACGACCAAGATGGACGGCTGCGCCGCGATCTACCCGGCGCTCGCCGCGATCTTCATCGCGCAGATCTTCGACGTCCAGCTGGGCGTCGGCGACTACCTGCTGATCGCCTTCGTCTCGGTCATCGGCTCGGCGGCCACCGCCGGCCTCACCGGCGCCACGGTCATGCTCACCCTGACCCTCTCGACCCTGGGCCTCCCCCTGGAGGGCGTCGGCCTCCTCATGGCGATCGACCCGGTCCTGGACATGATGCGGACGGCCACGAACGTCGCGGGCCAGGCCCTGGTCCCGGTGATCGTCTCGGCCCGCGAGAAGATCCTCGACCTCACGGCGTACGAGCACGCCTCCTCGTCCCCGATCGACGAGCCGGCCGAGGCCGCCGACAGCGACCGGAAGGTCCCGGCCGCGGCGGCCGCCTGACCCCTCGCGAAGCGTGTACGTGCCCCCTGCCCGGACCGGGCAGGGGGCACGTACGCTTCTGCGGGGCATTCCAGTGGATCTTGGAAGCAGGGGTGGGGCGCCATGGCCGGCGGGGCGAAGGCGCGGCGGTTGCCGCGGGTGGTGCGGGAGCGGCAGATGGTGGACGCGGCCGTGCGGTGCTTCGCCCGGCACGGCTACCAGGCGGCGTCCATGGACGAGATCGCCGAGCTCGCCGGGGTCTCCAAGCCCCTGGTCTATCTGTACCTGGGCTCCAAGGAGGAGCTGTTCACCGCCTGCATCCGGCGTGAGGCGGGGGCCCTGCTCGCGGCCGTGGACGCCGGGGTCGGAGGGGCGGAGGTGCCGCCGGACGAGCGGCTCTGGGCGGGGCTGCTCGCCTTCTTCACGTATGCCGCCGACCACCCGGACTCGTGGGTGGTGCTCAGTCGGCAGGCGCGGACGCAGGGGGAGCCGTTCGCCGGCGAGGTGGCGCGGATGCGGGACGAGATCGTGGGCTTCGTGGCGGGGCTGATCGGGGAGGCCGCCGGGGAGGCGGACGTGGTGATCACCGGGCGGGACGTGGACGCGCTCGCGCAGGCGCTGGTCGGGTCCGCCGAGTCCCTGGCCAGCTGGGCGAACGAGACGCCGGGGGTGGCGGCGAAGGAGGCCGCCGCGACGCTGATGAACTTCGCCTGGGCCGGGCTCGGAAACCTCATGAAAAGCGAGCGCTGGTCTCCCCGCAGGCGCTTACCGGGCAGTAAGGTTACCGGCTAGTCCGGGCAGCCGGGACACCTCAGGGCTCAACGCGCAGCCGGGACGACTCAGGGCTCAACGCACCGACGCACGACCTCAGTTCATCGCGCAGACCGAGGAGCCGCACGTGTCCGTCGTCACCGCCGCATCCGAGATCCCCGAGCCGGACGAGCCGCGGAAGGTGGTGGTGGACGGCCGCGTGCGGGAGGCCTCCGTCCCCCCGCTCGTCCCCCGGGTGGCCCGCGGCTCGCTCGCCGACCTGCCGTACGACAACGCCCGGCAGGACCCCGAGGCCGTCCTCTTCTCCCGGAAGGACGCGGAGGGCCGGTGGTACGACGTCAGCGCCTCCCGCTTCGCCGCCGAGGTGCACTCCGTCGCCAAAGGGCTCGTCGCCGCCGGACTGCGCCCCGGCGACCGGCTCGCCCTCATGGCCCGCACCACCTACGAGTGGACCCTGATCGACTTCGCCGCCTGGGCCGCCGGACTCGTCACCGTCCCCGTCCACCCCACCTCCTCCGCCTTCCAGACCCGCTGGATCCTCCAGGACTCCGGGGCCGCGGCCTGCGTCGTCGAGGACGCCGAGCAGGCGCGGCTCGTCTCCGCCGAGCGGCGACAGCTGCCCGGCCTCACCCAGCTGTGGGTGATCCGGGCCGGCGCCGTCGAGCAGCTGCGGGAGGCCGGGCGGCGCGTCGCCGACGAGACCGTCACCGCCCGGCGCGGGCTGCTCGCCCCCGAGGCCCTCGCCACCCTCGTCTACACCTCCGGCACCACCGGCCGCCCCAAGGGCTGCGCCCTCACCCACGCCAACTTCTTCGCCGAGGTCGACAACGCCGTCCGGCTCCTCCACCCCGTCTTCGTCTCGGAGAGCGAGGAACCCGCCGCCACCCTCCTCTTCCTGCCGCTCTCCCACGTCTTCGGACGGATGGTCGCCGTCGGCTGCGTCCGCGCCCGTGTCCGGGTCGGGCACGCCCCCACCGTCGAGGGCGAGGAGCTCCTCACCGACCTGGCCGGCTTCCGGCCCACGTTCCTCCTCGCCATCCCGTACGTCCTGGAGAAGGTCTTCGACCGGGCCCGCGCCACCGCCGAGCGCGGCGGGAAGGCCGCCGCCTTCGACCGGGCCGCCCGGATCGCCCGCCGGTACGGGCGGGAGGCCTCGCCCCCGCTCGCCCTGCGCGCCGCGCGGGCGCTGTACGACCCGCTGGTCTACCGGCGGATACGGAACGCGCTCGGCGGCCGCGTGAAGTACGTGATCTGCGGCGGCGCCCCGCTCGGCGCCCGGCTCGCCGAGTTCTTCGCGGGCGCCGGCGTCCAGGTCTTCGAGGGGTACGGCCTGACGGAGACCACGGCCGCCTCCACGGTCACCCCGCCCCGCCGGCCGCGCCCCGGAACCGTCGGCCGGCCCCTGCCGGGCACGGCCGTCCGGATCGCCGACGACGGCGAGGTCTGGCTCAAGGGCGGCCACGTCTTCGCCGGCTACTGGGACGCGCAGCGCGGGGCCGCCCTGCCGTACACCGACGACGGCTGGTTCCCCACCGGGGACCTGGGCTCGCTCGACGCGGACGGCTATCTGCGGATCACCGGCCGCAAGAAGGACGTCATCGTCACCTCCGCCGGCAAGAACGTGGCCCCCGCCCCGCTGGAGGACTGGCTGCGCGCCCACCCGCTGGTCGCCCAGTGCATGGTCCTCGGCGACGGCCGCCCGTACGTCACGGCCCTGATCACCCTCGACCACGAGGGCCTGACGCACTGGCGGCGGATGCGGCGCAAGGACCACCTGGCACTCTGGGAGCTGGCCCGGGACCCGGAGCTGCTCGCCGCGCTCCAGCGAGGGGTGGACGACGCCAACCGGCTGGTCTCGCGAGCCGAGTCGATCCGGGCCTTCCGCGTCCTGAACACCGAGTTCTCGGAGGCCTCCGGCCATCTGACGCCGTCCCTGAAGCTCAAACGGCGGGCGGTGCTGCGGGACTTCGCCCGGGACATCGAGGAGATGTACGGCTCCGAGGGGGCACGCCCGTAGCGGCGCACCCCCTGCGGGCGGGGGTCAGCAGGTGGCGTCGACGGCGTCGCCGTTGGCCGGCTGGTGCGTGGTCGCGGCGCGCAGCCGGTTGTAGTTGGCGACGTACGCGTCGTGGACCGCGGCGTCCTCGAACTGGAGCATCGTCTCGTCGCTCTGGCGCAGCGAGTTGGTGGACCAGTTGTGGCTGCCGGTCCACACGATCTTGCGGTCGGGGGTGTCGTAGTAGTTGCCCTCGACCAGCAGGTACTTGTCGTGGATCCAGGTGGAGTCCTTGCCGCAGTAGTACTTGGTGATGACGCCGTTGTACGCGTTGGTCGTCTTGGCGAGGAGCTTCTCCAGGGAGGTCTTGCCGAGGCTGTTGGTGCCGTCGTAGGTGAGGGCGACCTCGACGTAGCAGCCCTGGGCGTCGAGCTGGACGAGCTTGTCCGCGAGGTAGGGGCGGGAGAAGATCGTCATGGCGACGCGGATGCGGGTGCGGTGGTTGTCGGTGGTGCCGACGACCGAGTTGCCGAAGCAGTCGACGTGGTCGAGGACGGTGGCGACCGTGTCCTCGCTCGGGTCGTTGTAGAAGACCGAGTCGCTGGTCGCGGCGCGCGGATAGAAGTGGATCTTCGCGTTGCCGGAGGCGACGGGCGCCCGGCCGGTGTCGTAGTAGTTGTTGTTCGGGACCTTGGCGGCGAGGTCGTCGAAGTAGCCGTTGTAGGCGTTGTAGATGCCGTCGTTGCCGGTCAGGACGAGGGCGTTGTTCCAGCCGAGGTAGCCGTCGCGGCCGGTGTGCAGGTTCGCCGAGGACTGCATGACGACGCGGGGCGTGCCGTTCGTCTCGGTGAAGAGGATGAACTTGTTGTGGTTGATGGCGTCGACGCCGCCCTTGGAGAGGGTGCCGACGCAGCCGCGGGCGGTGCCGCAGTTCGTGATCCAGGAGGGCTTGGAGGTGTCGGTGCCGAGCTTGGCGGCGAGCGTGTTGTACAGCGCGTAGCCGGTGGCCTTGACGTCGAAGACCGCCTGGACGTGGACGCCGCGGTCGTAGGCCGCGGTCAGGGCGTTCGTGAGCGTGGAGTCGTTCAGGTAGTAGTACGACAGCCGGATCCGGGAGCCGGCCGGGGCGCCGTTGATCAGCTCGATCTGCTTGTCGACGATGGCCCGCTGCTCGGCCGTGGTGCCGATCGGGTTGTTGAAGACGGCCTGGGTGGTGACCGCCGTCGTGCCCTCCGTGCCCGCCGTTTCGGCGCCGGCGGGCACGGAGGAGAACGCGAGGGCGGTCGTCAGGAGCGCCGCCGCGAGGGAGACGGAGCGGAGTTCGTGCCGGATGCGCATGGACTTCCTTTCGAGTGCGGGACGTCCATACGATCATGTGGCGGCCTTGGGGTGGCGTCGGTTTCCGGACCCGTTCGGTGCGTGGGAAACGGTCCGTGAGGAACGGTCAGGGCCAGAGGAGTTCGCGGGTCCAGCCGTCCGCCGTGCGGCGGTAGCGGAGGCGGACGTGGCGGCGGCGGGCGTCGCCCTGGAAGAACTCGACCTCGGCCGGTTCGACGACGTAGAGGGTCCAGGTGGGGGCGGGGGCGTCCGGTTCGGTCTCGGCCCGGTGCCAGGCCGCCTCGCTCGCCTCGGCGAGGGTGTCGGGGGAGTCGAGGACCTCGCTCTGCCGGCCGACGAGCGCCGCGGCGAGGGCGCCGGTGGTGCGGGCGTGGAGGTCCTCGTACGCCTCCTCGGGGGTGCCGGCGGTGACGTGGCCCCGGATCCGGACCTGGCGGCCCTGGACCGGCCAGTAGAAGCCGAGCGCGGCCTCGGGGCGGGCGGCGAGCTGGCGGCCCTTGGCGCTGCCGGCGTGGGAGGCGAAGTGCCAGCCGCGGGCGTCGGCGTCGTGCAGCATCACCGTGCGGACGTCGGGGCGGCCTTCCTCGTCCACGGTGGCCAGGGAGAGGGTGTGCGGCTCGGTCTGGCCGGCCGCGGCCGCCGCCGTGAACCAGTCGTGGAAGAGGGGGAGCGGCTCGGGCGGGGCGCTCGCCGGGTCGAAGGACGGGAGGTCGGTGTCCCAGACCCGGAGGGAACGGAGGGCGCGGTGGAAGTCGGTCATGCGGCCACGGTAGGGCGTGCGGTGGAGGCGGCGGCGCCGGTGTCGTAGTCCTCGATCGGGACCGCGTTCGCCGCCGCCTGGATGCCGTCGCGGATCTTCTTCGCGATGAGGTTCTTCCAGGGGGTCTTCGGCAGCGTCCGCACCATGAACATGCGCAGGGCGATCTTCCACTTCGAGGCGACGACCATCTCCTTGACGAAGCCCTCGGCCATCTTCTGGTTCTGCTCGACGCCGGGCCTCATGTGCCGCTCGTAGCGGGCGAAGGCCACGGTGTGGTCGCCGCCGGCGCGGGCCAGTTCGCCCGCCAGGACGTAGGCGCCGATGAGGGCGAGGCCGGTGCCCTGGCCGGAGGCGGGGGAGGAGCAGTGGGCGGCGTCGCCGAGGAGGACGACGCGGCCGTTCGACCAGCGGTCCATCTTCACGAGGGACATGGAGTCGAGGTAGAAGTCGTCGGCTTCCGCCGCGTGTCCGAGGAGGCGGGGGATCTCCCAGCCGTCGCCGGTGAAGGTGTCGATGAGGGCGCGCTTCTGCGCGTCGACGTCCCGGTGGTCGTGGGTGAGTTCCTCGGGCGAGGAGAAGACGAAGAGGTTCTTGGCGTCGGTCTCGCCGGCCGAGCTGTAGACGCAGACCAGCTTCCCGGGGAGCGCGTGGTACGTCTCCCAGCGGTCCAGGCCCAGGTGGTTGGGGGCCGTGAAGATGGAGATGTACGCGCCGAGGTGGCGCTTGAACCGCTCCTCGGGGCCGAAGGCGAGGCGCCGGGTGTGGGAGTGGAGTCCGTCGGCGCCGACGACCAGGTCGAAGCGGCGGACGGTGCCGCTCTCGAAGGTGACGGTGACGCCGTCGGCATCTTCCGCGAGGGCGGCGATCGAGTCGCCGAAGACGTACTCGACGTCCTCGCGGGTCCGCTCGTACAGGATGCGGGCGAGCTCGCCGCGCATGATCTCGTCGTCCTCCTCGACGCGGCCGCCGAAGATGTCGGCGGGCAGTTCGCCGATGGTGCGGCCCGCGTCGTCGACGTACGAACCGCCGCGCATGTCAGTGGAGTTGGCGCGGATCTCGTCGAGGACGCCCATCCGGCGGCAGACCTCGATCGCGGTGCCGCGGATGTCGACCTTGTAGCCGCCGGTGCGCAGTTCGGGGGCGCGCTCGACGACGGTGGGGACGAAGCCGTAGCGGTGCAGCCACAGGGCGAGGGCGGGGCCGGCGATCGAGGCGCCGGAGATCAGGACGGTCTTGGCGGTGCGCTGCATGTCGGACTCCTTGTCGGGTGCCTGCGGGCCGTTGCCCTGCCCGCGGACACGACTATACGGATGTCCTACACGGTTGTCTATGACGCTTGTGTAGATTCCTTGGCGGGTCCTTCCCGCGGGGTCAGCCCCGGCCCAGCACCACCGTCCCCGAGGAGCAGAACCAGCCCCCCGTCCCCGAGGCCACCGCCAGCTCCGGAAGCGAGCCGTCCGGCCGTCGCACCTGGAGACCCGGCGCCTCCCCGCGCAGCTGCCGCACCGCCTCCACCAGCAGGAACAGGCCCCGCATCCCCGGGTGGCAGGCCGAGAGCCCGCCGCCGTCCGTGTTCACCGGCAGCCGGTCCTTCTCCTGGACGAACGCCCCGCCCTCGCCCTTCGCGCAGAAGCCCAGGTCCTCCAGGGTCACCAGCGTCATGTAGGTGAAGGCGTCGTAGATCTCGGCCACGTCGACGTCGGCGGGCCGCACGCCCGCCCGCTCGAAGGCCAGCCGGCCGCTGACGGCCGCCGGGGAGACCGTGAAGTCCTCCCACTCCGACATCGTGGTGTGCGAGACGTGCTCGCCCGCGCCGAGCACCCAGACCGGGTCCTTGCGGCAGTCCTCGACGTACTCCTCGGCCACGAGCAGCACCGCGCAGCCGCCGTCGCTGCGGATGCAGCAGTGCAGCTTGGTGAACGGGTCCGCGATCATCGGCCCGTCCAGGACGTCGTCGACGGTGATCGGCTCGCGGAACATCGCCTCCGGGTTGAGCGCCGCGTTCGCCCGCGCCCGGACGGCCACCTCCGCGAGCTGCTCCAGGGTCGTGCCGTACTCGTGCATGTGGCGGCGGGCGGCCATCGCGTACTTGGCGATCAGGGTGTGCCCGTACGGGACCTCGAACTGGAGCGGGCCGCGCGAGCCGAAGGAGAGGTTCGAGGTGCGGCGCCGGGCGCGGATGTCGGCGCGTGCGGTGGAGCCGTACACCAGCAGGACCGCGTTCGCGTGCCCGGCGGCGATGGCGTCGGCGGCGTGCGCGGCCATGACCTCCCAGGTGGCGCCGCCGACGGCGGTCGAGTCCACCCAGCGGGGGCGCAGGCCCAGGTACTCGGCGACCTCGACCGGGGCGAGCGTGCCGAGGCCCGCCGAGGCCAGGCCGTCGATCAGCGAGCGGTCGAGGCCGCTGTCCGCGAGGGCGCGGCGGGCGGCCTGGGCGTGCAGGGCGTAGGGGGTGGCCCCGTCGACCCGGCCGCAGTCGGAGAGGGAGACGCCGACGACGGCGACGCGGCGGGAGCTGCGCGTGGTGGTGGGCATGAATCTGACGGTACATCAGATTTCCCGAATCGGGACCGGCGCCTCTCTGGGCAACCCGGCCCGCACCGCCCTAGCATGACGCACCGTCAGATACGGAGGGAGCTCCATGGACACCTCGCAATTCGCCCCGCCGACGGAACCGCTCACCGAGGAGCGGCAGGAGATCCGCCGGACCCTGCGGGAGCTGCTCGGCGAGCGGGCCGGGGCGCGGGAGGACCACGCGGCCGCCACCGCCCCCGAGGGAGGCGGCACCACGCTCTGGACCCGCCTCTCCGGCACCCTCGGCCTCGCCGGACTCACCCTCCCCGAGGAGTACGGAGGCACCGGCCGCGGCCCCGCCGAGCTCGCCCCCGTCTGCGAGGAGACCGGCCGCGCACTCGCCCCCTCCCCGCTCCTCGCCACCACCGTCCTCGCCGCCCCGCTCCTCACCGCCCTCGGCACCCCCGCCCAGCGCGCCGAACTCCTCCCGCGCGTCGCCGGCTCCACCCTCACCTGCGCCCTCGCCGTCCCCTCCGGCACCGCCCTCGCCCTCGGCCTCACCGGCGACAACGCCGACGGCGACTGGTCGGGCGGCGGCCGGGCCGGCGGCATCCAGGCCGCGCGCGCGACGGACGGCGGCTGGCGCCTCTACGGCGAGGCCGCCCAGGTCCTCGACGGGCACACCGCCGGACTGCTCCTCGTCGCCGCCCACACCGGCGGCTTCGCCCGCAGCCGTACGCTCCTCTTCCTCGTCCCCGCGGACGCCCCCGGACTCGTACGGACCCGGCAGCCCGCCCTCGACCCCACCCGGCCCCGGGCCACCGTCCAGTTCCGGGACACCGGCGCCGAACTCCTCGGCGAGGAACCCGCCGACGTCCTCGGCGCCCTCGCAGCCACCGGCCGCGCCGCCGCCGCGATGCTGGCCGCCGAGGCCGTCGGCGCCGCCGCGGCCGCCCTCGACCACGCCGTCGGGCGCGTCCGTTCCCGCGAACGGTCCGCCGCCCGGCACCGCCTCGCCGACCTCTGCGTCCAGGTCGGCACGGCCCGCTCACTGACGTACTGCGCGGCCCGCGCACCCGGCTCCGAGGGCGGCCCGCTCGCCCTCGCCCACGCCCTGGAGGCGCTGCGCGCCGCCGCCGAGGAGGCCCTCGTCCGGGACGAGGAGGCGCACCCGTACTTCGAACGGGCCGCCTCCGACGAACTGCTCTTCGGCCCCGCCCGCCGGCTGCGCGCCCGGGCGGCGGAACGGACCGGACTTCTCGGAGAGGAGGCGGCGTAGATGCCCGCCGGACGGAAGCTCGTGCAGAAGGTGTCCTCCACCCGGACCTTCGCCAAGGTCGCCCCGCACCTCATCCCGGCCATGGACCGGGCCGTGCACCGGCTGACCAGGGGAAAAGTACTGCTCAGCGCACGGATGCTGCCCGGGGTCGTCCTCACCGCCCGGGGCGCGAGGAGCGGGCGGCCACGGGTCACCCCGCTCGCCTGCATGCCGGAGGGGGACGGCCGCTGGCTCCTCGTCGGCTCCAACTTCGGCCGCCCGGGCCACCCGGCCTGGACGGCGAACCTGCTCGCCCATCCCGACGTCGAGATCAACTGGCGGGGCGAGGACGTGCCCGTACGGGCGGAGCTGCTCACGGGCGAGGAACGGGCGGCGGCCTGGAAGGCGGCGCTGGAGTTCTGGCCGCCGTACGCCACGTACCAGGCACGGATCGAGCGGGAGATCCGGCTCTTCCGGCTCACGCGCAGATAGCGGGCGGCGGGTGGCGGGGGCACCGCGCCGGGGCGCGCCGGGCGGGGGCCGCGACGGGCTGCTCCGGGCCGCGTCGGGCTGCTCCGGGCCGCGTCGGGTCGAGGGGAATCGTCGCCGGGTTCGGCCACGACGGGTCCAGACACGGCGGGCTCGTCCACGGCGGGCTCGTCCACGACGGGCTCGGACACGTCAGGCCCGGACACGGCGACGCCGACGGCGGGCCCGGCCCCGGTCGGGCGGGGGCGGGTCGCCGTCGGCGTCGACGACAGGACGGGTGAAGGAAGGGCCGGCGCTACCTGGTCGGCTTCTTGCCCGTGATGCCCAGGTGCACCAACAGCGCCAGGTTCGGCTTGAGTTCGGCCTGCTTCACACCCCAGGTCTGGAAGCCCTTCTGGTGGCCGGCGACCGAGGCCAGCATCGCCACCAGGGAGCCGGCCATCGCGGCGGGGCTGACGTCCTTGTCGACCTTTCCCTTGCTCTGGAGCTCCTTCACCGCGTCCGTGAGGGAGTTGGTGACCGAGTTCAGGATCTTCATGCGGATCTTGTAGAACCGCTTGTCGCCCTCGGCGGCGCCGAGGTCCACGACCCGCAGGATCGCGTCGTGCTTCCGCCAGAAGTCCAGGAAGCCCTCGACGAGTTCCTCCGAGGTCTGCCATCCGGCCTTGCCGACCCAGGAGCGACCGCTGACCAGCTCGGTCAACGCGGCGCCCTCCTTGGCCATTTCCTCCGCGATCTCGAGGACCGCTCCCTCGACGTCCGGGAAGTACTGATAGAACGTCGCGGGTGAAGTACCCGCCTTCCGGGCCACATCGATGACCTTGACGTCCCGGTAGGGCGAGGAGCTGAGCATCTCACCGAGGCAGTCGAGCAGCTTCTGCCGCGTCGCCTGACCGCGTCGTCCGGCCACGCGGCCGTCGACGGTGCGTACTTGTCCTGTCATGCCGTCAGCTTACCGAGGGGGGATCAGCGCGCGATTCGGCCGACTGCAAATGGGGTGCACCCCGTTCTGCGAGGTCGGCGCGGGTGCCCGCGCCGGAGCGGAGGGACGGTTCCGGCCACCTCGCCGCCGGGGCGGGGGCCCGTACCCGAACAGGCTCATGGGCGGGCCGCGGACGGGGACGGCGGACGACGCAAGCGCCACAAGGGCTCCGACCCGATGAATCGCCCTTTTGTTCGCATATCGGGGCGTGCGGGGCGGCCCCCTCCGCCCTAGCGTGGTGACATGGCCGTACGTACTGAGGGCACCCCGTGCTGGGTGGACGCACAGCTTCCCGACCTCGAGGCGGGCAAGCGCTTCTACGGCGAGCTCTTCGGCTGGACCTTCGACCCCGACCGCGACG
Organism: Streptomyces sp. NPDC053513; assembly: GCF_044544765.1. Taxonomy (NCBI): domain Bacteria; kingdom Bacillati; phylum Actinomycetota; class Actinomycetes; order Kitasatosporales; family Streptomycetaceae; genus Streptomyces; species Streptomyces sp. NPDC053513. The sequence continues at coordinate 60,722 of NZ_JBITXP010000021.1, read as the reverse complement.
AGGCCCTCCTCGACGGCCGCCGGGTCGCCGGACTCGTCCCCAAGCGGGACGGGCGCATGCCCACCACCTGGACCCTCTACCTCGCCACCGAGGACGCCGGGACCCTCGCCGCCCGGATCAAGGCCGCGGGCGGACAGATGGTCATGGAGCCGTACCCCGTCGGCCCGTTCGGCGTCTACGCGCTCGCCGCCGACCCCGGCGGCGCGGTCTTCGGCCTCCGCCAGGAGGGCGACGACGACGGCTTCGAGGTCACGAACGAGCCGGGCGCCTTCTGCTGGATGGAGGTCTACACCCGCCGCCCCGACGCCGTCGACACCTTCTACGCCACCGTCTTCGGCTACCTCGGCCGCCAGGCCGACGCCGCCGAGGAGGGCCGGGACGCCGGCTTCGACTACCGGGTCTGGTCCCCGCCCGGCTCCCGGCCCGGCGGCGCCGACGCCTTCGGCGGCCGGGCCGTCATCACCGACGACTTCCCCGCCGAGATGCCCGGCCACGTCCTCGTGCACTTCGCCGTCGCCGACTGCGACGAGGCCTGCGAGACCACCGTCCGGCTCGGCGGCCGGATCGCCACCCCGGCCTTCGACACCCCGCACGGCCGCGTCGCCGTCCTCCACGACAACCAGGGGGCCCGCTTCGCCGTCCGCGCGGAGCCGAAACGATCCGCTAAGGACTGATCCGTCCCCGGCTGTACCGGCCGGTGCACCCCGTACCGCAGCACCCCGGTATGGCGTATGACACCCCGATCCGCCCCCGGGTTCGCAACCGGGCCCTCGGACAGGAAGAATCAGGGCCACGGGGCCGTACCCTCATGGCCCGTACGGGGAGGTGGCAGGCAAGTGGAACAGCTGACGCAGCACGACCCGAGACGTATCGGGCCCTTCGAGGTGCTGGGCCGGCTCGGCGCGGGCGGAATGGGCCTGGTCTATCTCGCGCGCTCGGCCTCGGGCCGGCGCGTGGCGATCAAGACCGTGCGCACGGAGCTCGCGGAGGACCAGCTGTTCCGGGTCCGCTTCACCCGGGAGGTGGAGGCCGCCCGGGCGGTCTCCGGCTTCTACACGGCCGCCGTCGTCGACGCCGACCCGCGCGCCGCCGTGCCCTGGCTGGCCACCGCCTACGTGCCGGCGCCCTCCCTCGAAGAGATAGTGAACGAGTGCGGGCCGCTCCCGGCCCAGGCCGTCCGCTGGCTCGCCGCCGGCGTCGCCGAGGCCCTGCAGTCCATCCACGGCGCGGGCCTCGTCCACCGCGACCTCAAGCCGTCCAACGTCCTCGTCGTCGAGGACGGCCCCCGGGTCATCGACTTCGGCATCGCGTCCGGCGTCTCCAACACACGGCTGACGATGACCAACGTCGCCGTGGGCACGCCCGCCTACATGTCGCCCGAGCAGGCCCGCGACTCGCGCAGCGTCACCGGCGCCAGCGACGTCTTCTCGCTGGGCTCCATGCTGGTCTTCGCCGCCACCGGCCACGCGCCCTTCCACGGCGCCAACCCGGTCGAGACCGTCTTCATGCTGCTCCGCGAGGGCCCCGACCTGGAGGGCCTGCCCGAGGAGCTGCGGCCCCTCATCGAGTCCTGCATGCAGATGGACGTCAGCCGCCGGCCCACCCCGGCCGACCTCCAGGCGCAGCTCGCCCCGCACCTCTTCGGCCCCGGCAGCGACGACAGCGGCACGGCCTCCGCCTGGCTGCCGCAGAGCGCCACCGCCATGATCGAGCAGCGCCGCGGCGGCGGCCGCCAGCTGCCCGGTCCGGTGACGCCGCCGCGGCCCCCGGCGGACCCGCCGGGCCCCCGCCCCGACCCCCGCTTCCCGGAGCGGGCACCGGAGCGCGCGCCCGAGCACGCGCCCGTCGGCGGCCGGCACGCCGGTCCCGCCGAGAGCGCGGGCGGCCCCGTGCGCCTCGGCGGCGCGACCGTGCCGATCGGCCCCGGCCCCCGGGTCGCCGACACCCGGGCGGCGCTCGCCGTCGGCCGGGGCGCCGACGCGGGCCCCGCGACCGGCTGGATCCGTCCGCCCGGCGGCGGCCCGCACGGAGCCGAGCAGGCCCCGCAGCAGGGCTCCCGCCCCTCCGTGCCCTCGCAGGGCACCGACCAGACGGCGGCCCCGCAGCCCCCGCCGGGGCCCGGCCACTGGCGGCCCTGGCGCTTCCGGATGTCGAACGACGTGTGGGGCACCCCGGTCGTCGACGGCGACCTGCTGTACGTGACCTCCTTCGAGGTGCACGCCCTGGACACGGGCAGCGGCCGGCGCCAGTTCAAGACCCGGGACGTGGCCTGGTCGATGGCCGTCGCCTCGGGCCGCATCCACGCCTCCGACGGCCCCACCCTGTACGCCCTCGACGCCGGCGACGGCAGCGAGCGCTGGCGGCTCCACACGGACGCCTGGGTGTACTCGCTGAAGGTCGACCGGGGCACCGTCGTCACCGGCACGCGCGGCGGCGGGGTGCAGGGCTGGGAGGCCTCCAACGGCGCCAAGCTGTGGGAGCTCACCGGCGCGCAGACCGACTTCGAGACCCCGGAGGCGGGGCCCGCCGTGCACGGCGACACCGTGTACGTGTGGCGGGACGCCCGGCTCCAGGCCCTCGACGCCCGCACGGGCGTGGAGCGCTGGTCGTACCCGATCGGCGACGCCGCCTCCTGCGCCAACGTGCCGGTCCGGGTGGCCCCGGCCGAGGACGGCTGCGTGTACGTCTCCGCCGGGACCCGGGTCCTGTCGATCGACATCGCCGCCGGGCACGTCCGCTGGCACTTCGAGGCCCCGGCGGTCTTCCTCTCCCCGCCCGCGTTCGCGCCGGGACCGGCCGTCACGGGCGGCGGGGTGTACCTCTCGGACCACCTCGGCACCGTGTACGCCCTCGACGCCACCACCGGCCAGGACCGCTGGCGGATCGCGACCGAGCCGCGCCAGTCCGCCGAGCCGGTGCTCGTCGCCGACGGCAACGTCCACGTCGGCAGCGGCAGCGCGCTCTACACGCTCGACGCGGTCACCGGTACCCCCCGGTGGCGGTTCGCGGCGGGCGGCGAGCTGGTCGGCTCCCCGGTCGTCGCCGACGGCCGGGTGCACTTCGGCTCCGCCGACCACGTCCTGTACACCCTGGACGCGACCGGCGGTCAGCTCCGCTGGAAGCTCGCCACGGGCGGCGAGATCACCGGCTCGCCGGTGGCGAAGGGCGGGGTCGTGTACGCGTGCAGCAAGGACCGCTGCGTGTACGCGCTCGACGCGGCCAAGGGCACGGCGACGGGCAGGGGCGCGGCGGCGCGCTAGGACCGCGGGGGCGGCGGGGGCGGCGGGCTGCCGTCGTCCCGGTCCCGGTCCCGGTCCCAGGTCGGCATGTCGTAGGTCTGGGTCGGGGCCGCGGAGGACGGATCCGACCGCGGCCCGTCCGCGGGGGGCCGGCCCGTCGGCCCCTCGTCCGCAGGAGCCCGGTCCGTCGGGGCCCGGTCCGTCGGGCTCCGGTCCGCCCGGGGCCGGTCCCTCGGCGGGCCGTCCAGCGGAGGGTGTCCGTGCCGGGGGGCCCGGCCCACCCGGCTCGTCCCGGCGGCGTGGTGCCGGCCCGGCATGACGAGCGCGCCGAGGAACAGCAGGACCGCGCCGCCGAAGGCGTACCCGACCCCCTCGCCGAGTCCCTTGCCGTCGGTGCCGACCACGAGGCCGCCCTCCACCTGCCCGATCCGCACCGTCCACAGGACGGCGAAGCCGAGGACGAGGAGCCCGGCGACGGAGACGAGCAGGCGGGAGCGGAGCAGTACGCCGACGAGGGTGACGAGGGCGGCGAAGGCGAAGGGCAGCAGGATCGAGCCCAGGAGGTCGGTCTTCGCGTCGGTGATGCCGGTGAACAGCTCGTCGATGGCGTAGTCACGTCCGGGACGGCCGTCGTACCAGGCACGGAAGGGGCTCCAGACGGCGGCCGTCGCTCCGGCGAGAGCCAGGACGGAGCCGGCTGTGTCGCGGATCATCGGTGCGGCCTCCTCGGCGGGTCCGGCCCTCGTGTCCGACGCTACGCCGGGTGAGGGGGCCCCGCCAGGCGGCGCGGAGGCGGCGCTAGGGTGGCGCGGACACGACAGACAGGACGGAGCCGGCGATGGTACGGACGCGCGTGAAGCTCGCGGCGACGCTCACGGTGGTGGTCCTCGCGCTGACCGGTTTCCACACCGGCAAGGGCGGTCACGGGAGCAGTGGCGGCGGCGGGAAGAGCGGCAGCGGGAAGAGCAAGAGCGGGAAGAGCCGGAGCCACTCGGACTCCGACGACGACGATTCGGGCGGCGGCTGCTCCAGCGACGAGCAGGGCAACGACGACTACGAGGACTACGACGGCTCGGCCGGTTCCACGGCCACTGCCTCGCCGGCCCCGACCGCGACGGACGCCGAGGTCGTCGTCGACGTGGTCGACTGCGTGGAGCCCGCGGAGAAGAAGCGCAAGGGCAAGCGGGCCGGCAAGGCGGACACCACCGCGACGGTGCGGGTCATGCCGCAGACCGGGGTGAGCGGCACCTTCCGCATCGTCCTGGAGTTCGAGCGGGCCGACGGCTCGCGGGCCGACAGCGGCGAGATCGTGGTCGGCGTCGTGAGCGGGGCGGGCAGGATCTACGACGTCCCGATGAAGAACCCCGGGAACGTCGGCCAGGTGAAGAGCTGCCACGTGTACGAGGTGCGCAGGGAGGCGAGCGCCCCCCCGAGCAGCTGACCGTCCGGTCCGTCGGTTCCAGCGGATCGGCCCCTCGGTTCCGGCGCGTCGGCGTCGGCGTCGTGCGGAGGTGCTCCGCGTCCGGGACCGGGGCGCCGGCCTCGCGGCCGGTGGCGACGTCGAAGGCGGCGGCGCGGTCCTCGGGGCGGTGCCTTCGCACTCACCGGCCCGCTATCGGAGCCGGTGACCGCCACTCCTTCGGGTGAACAGCTCCCCCTGCCGGTCCGGCGGCAGGTTCCCGAGCGCCACCAGGTGCGGGGCGTGGGCGAGGGCCTGGGCGCGGGCGGCCCCGTCGACCGACCACAGTGCCCGTACGGTTCCCTGGACGGCCTCGGTCGGGTGGGAGGCGATGACGGCGGCGGCCGCCCGCGCGGCGTCGAGCGCGCCGCCCGGCCCGGTCAGTTCGGAGACCAGCCCCGTCTCGTACGCGCGCCGGGCGGAGACCCGTTCGGCGGTGCCCATGAGGGCCATCCGGGCGACTTCTCCGTACGGCATCTTCCGTGCCATGTGGACGGTCTCGAAGGCGGACACCATCCCGTACGTGGTGTGCGGGTCGAAGAAGGTGGCGTTCTCGCCCGCGATGACGAACTCCGCCTCGCCGAGCAGGTAGAAGGCCCCGCCGCAGGCCATGCCCTCGACGGCGGCGATCACCGGTTTCCACAGGTCGTTGGCCTTGGGACCGAGGGTGAGGAGGGGGTCGTCGATCGTGTACGGGGAGGAGGGCTGCGGGATCCTGCCGGCGTCCTCCCGGTCGATCCCGGTGCAGAAGGCCCGGTCGCCGGCGCCGGTGACGACGATCGCCCTGACCTCGTCCTCGTACCGGAACCCCCGCCAGACGGCGCCGAGTTCGCGGGCCATGCCGAGGGTGACGGCGTTGTGCTTCTCCGGCCGGTCGAGGGTGACGACCGCGACGCCGGTCTCCTCGTCGCGTTCGACGCGGATGCTCATGAGCGCTCCAGGAGCCAGCGGGGGACGGTGACGCCGTCGACCTCGGTGAAGGCGACCCGTACGGCGGCGCCGATGCGCAGCCGGGCCGGGTCGACCGAGTTCAGGGGGGCGTCGGGGGCGGCGACGACGTTGCCGACGAGGCGGATGCGGGGGGCGTCGGCGAGCTCGACGAGCACCGCGTTGTACGGGGCCTGGGCGGCGTACTCGGGCAGGAGCGGCGGGTGGGGGAGGACGTACGACCAGATCCGGCCGCGTCCGGACATGAGCCGCCACTCGCTGTCGAAGGACCGGCAGTGCGGGCAGCAGGGGCGGGGCGGGAAGCGGAGCTCGCCGCAGGCGGCGCAGGCCTGAACGCGGAGCTCTCCCCGGGCGGCGTACTCCCAGAAGGGGGCGCCGTCCTCGTCGACGACGGGGTTCAGCACGGTCATCAGCTCCTCAGGCGCGCAGCAGGACGGCGGATGTGGGGACGCCCTCGCCGGCCGTGACCAGGCAGGTGGCGGCGTCGGGGACCTGGGCGGTGGAGGTGCCGCGGAGTTGCTTCACGCCCTCGTTGATGAGGTTGAAGCCGTGCACGTACGCCTCGGAGAGCCCGCCGCCGCCGGTGTTGACCGGCAGCCGGCCGCCGATCTCCAGGGCGCCCCCTTCGGTGAAGGCGCCGCCTTCTCCCCTGCCGCAGAAGCCGTAGCCCTCCAGGGAGAGCGGGACGAGCGGGGTGAAGGCGTCGTAGATCTGGGCGACGTCGACGTCGTCCGGGCCGAAGTCGGCCTGCTTCCACAGGTGGCGGGCGGCGGTCCAGGCGGGCCCGGAGAGCGGGTCGTCGTTCCAGTAGTTGACCATGCCGTGGTGCTGGGCGGGCAGGCCCTGGGCGGCGGCGTGCACGTAGACGGGCTTCTGCCGGCAGTCGCGGGCGCGTTCGGCGGAGACGATCACGCAGGCGAGGGCGCCGTCGGTCTCCAGGCAGTTGTCGAAGAGGCAGAGGGGCTCGCTGATCCAGCGGGCGGTCATGTACATCTCGCGGGTCAGCGGCCGCTCGTACATGATCGCGGCGGGGTTCTGGTTGGCGCGGTTGCGGCAGGCCAGGGCGACGTTGAAGAGGTGGTCGCGGGTGGCGCCGTACTCGTGCATGTAGCGGCGGGCGAGCATCCCGATCTCGTCGGCGGGACGGAGCAGGCCGAAGGGGCGGGTCCACTGGCCGGGGGTGGGCAGCTGGACGGCGGTGTTCTTCCAGGGGCGGGGTCCCGAGCCCCGCTTCCTGGACCGCCAGGCGACGCCGACGCTCGCCTGCCCGGTGGCGACGGCGGCGGCGAGGTGCCCGACGGTGGCGCAGGACCCTCCTCCTCCGTACCCCACCTTGCTGAAGAAGGTGACGTCACCGGCCCCGACGGCCTTCGCCACCTCGACCTCGTCGGTCTCCTCCATCGTGTACGAGGCGAAGGCGTCGACCTCGCCGGGGTCGATCCCGGCGTCGTCGAGAGCGGCGAGGATCGCCCGGCAGGCGAGGGTCTTCTCGGTCTCGTGGAGCTGTTTCGCGAAGGCGGTCTGTCCTATCCCGACGATGGCCGTGGCGTCCTTGAGCACCGAACCTCCTCATGGGCAGCACTGCTGACAGCGCGTCAGGCTACAACTAATCTGACGGATAGTCAGCTATAGGGAGGGTGGTCATGGGCATGCGCGGCGACCTGGAGTGGGGCACGATCCCCGGCCTCGTACGGGCGGCGGCGGAGCGGCACGGACCGCGCGAGGCCGTCGTCGACGGCCGCGTCCGCGTCACGTACGCCGAACTCGGCGAGCGCGTCGAACGGGCCGCCGCCGCCTGCCTCGCCACCGGGATACGCAGCGGGGACCGGGTCGCGATCTGGGCCCCCAACACCCTCGACTGGATCGTCTCCGCCCTCGGCGCCGTCACCGCCGGCGCCGTCCTCGTCCCCCTGAACACCCGCTTCAAGGGCACCGAGGCCGCCTACGTCCTCCAGCGCTCCCGCGCCCGGCTGCTCTTCGTCACCGGCACCTTCCTCGGCACCTCGTACGTGGCCTCCCTGCGCCGCGCAGGCGTGGAACTCCCCGACCTGGAGCGGGTGGTGGTCCTGGGCGAAACCGCTCCCGACGACGAGGGCTGGACGACCTGGAAGGCCTTCCTCGCGGAGGGGGACACCGTCCCGGCCGCCGAGGTCCGTGCCAGGGCCGCCGCGATCGACCCCGACGCCCCCTCCGACATCATCTACACCTCCGGCACCACCGGCCGCCCCAAGGGCGCCGTCATCAGCCACGCCCAGACCCTGCGCTGCTACGCGATCTGGTCCGAGCTCGCCGGCCTCCGGGAAGGCGACCGCTACCTCGTGGTCAACCCCTTCTTCCACACCTTCGGCTACAAGGCCGGCGTCCTCGCCTGCCTCATGCGGGGCGCGGTGATCGTCCCCCAGCCCGTCTTCACCGTGGACACCGTCCTGGCCAACGTCGCCGCCGAGCGCGTCACCGTCCTCCCCGGCCCGCCCACCCTCCACCAGTCCCTCCTGGACCACCCGGCCCGCCCCGCGCACGACCTCTCCACCCTCCGCCTCGTCGTGACGGGCGCGGCCGTCGTCCCGCTGCGGCTCGTCGAACGCCTCCGCGCCGAGCTGGGCGTGAGTACGGTCCTCACCGCGTACGGACTCTCCGAGGCGAGCGGCATCGTCACCATGTGCCGCCGCGACGACCCCGACGAGACGATCGCCACGACGTCGGGCCGCCCGATCCCCGACACGGAACTCCGCCTCTCCGACTCCGGCGAGGTCCTGGTCCGGGGCCACCACGTGATGAAGGGCTACTTCGAGGACGAGGAGGCGACGGCGGCGGCGATCGACGCGGACGGCTGGCTGCACACGGGAGACGTCGGGGTCCTGGACGGGGCCGGCAACCTCCGCATCACCGACCGCCTGAAGGACATGTTCATCGTCGGCGGCTTCAACGCCTACCCGGCCGAGATCGAGCAGCTCCTCGGCCTCCACCCCGACATCGCGGACGTCGCCGTCATCGGCGTCCCGGACCCGCGCCTCGGCGAGGTCGGCAAGGCCTTCGCGGTCCGGCGGCCGGGTTCGACCCTGACGGCCGACGACGTCATCGCCTGGTCCCGCCGGGAGATGGCGAACTACAAGGTGCCGAGGGAGGTCGAGTTCGTGGAGGAACTGCCGAGGAACGCGAGCGGGAAGGTGGTGAAGGGAGAACTGAGGGCACGACCGGAAGCCCGCCGGAACGGACGCCCCTGACGGCACCGGCAACACTGACGCACCGGCGGAGCCGGCATCGACAGGTGCAACCAACTCCCTTCAGCCACACGTCATATGGACAGCCCTTCGCCTCTCCCCACCCCAGGAGCAGCCGGTGTCGACGCAAGAGATCCCCCTCACGCTCACCCCGCAGCAGGCCGCCCGGGGCGTCGTCCTCACCGTCCAGCTGCCGTCCGGCCCCGCCCACCTCACCGTCCGCCCCTGCCGCCACGGCGAACTCGTCGCGGCGAGGCTCGGCGACGGCACGGTGTACCTGCGCATCACGGTCGCCGGGGCCCCCGCGGCCCCCAAGAAGTCCGGCGGCCTCGGCTGCCTGGTCACGCTCGCCGTCATCGGCGCCCTCGTCGGCGGCTCGTACCTCCTGAACCACGACGAGGACGACGGCTCCGGCAGCGCGGGCCCCGGCCCGATGCCGACCTTCTCGTACGAGCCCTTCCCGAGCGACCCCGTGACCACCCCCACCGAGAAGGAGCCCGACCCCTACGAGAACGGCACCTGCCTCAACGGCACCCTCCCGAACTCCGAGACCGCGCAGAGCGTCAGCGGCGTCGAGGAGGTGCCGTGCTCGGCGTCCGACGCCCACTACAAGGTCATCCAGACCTTCCCGTTCACCTCCGACATGAACCGGTGCAACACCAACCCGAAGACGGAGTACGCCTTCTCCCACCGCTACACGATGAACGGCACCACCATCAGCCAGTACGTCTACTGCCTCGTCGGCCTCGGCTCCTACGCCCGCTGACGGGCCAGGACGACGATCCCGGCCACGGGGCGCGCGAGCCGCACGGGAAAAGGCGGAGGGGCCGGGCATCTGCCCGGCCCCTCCGTGGTGCGGTGGTCCGATCGCGTTGCGCACGGGCCCTGCCCGGACGGCTCCCCCCTGGTGCCGTCGGGTGTCCCCCGAGCCCGTGTGCTCCCCCGTCGACCGGACCTCCCTTTTCGGCCCCGGCAGCTCCCCCGAAGTCGCCGCCGGTGCCGTTCCCCGTCGGGAGTGGCTTAGTTGGCCGGCTCGGTCGTGGCGTGCATGTTGTCGGTGGTGGCCGTGCCGGCGCTGCCGTCGATGGGCTCCGTGGTGGCGTGCATGTTGCCGCTGATGCCGAGCTTCTCGGCCACGGCGTCGGTGAGCGGAGCGTCCGTCGCGTGCATGTTCTTGCTGACGATCTCTTCGCCGGCGGCGAGCGGGTTCGTCGGGTTCAGGTCGGCCATTCTGATCAACTCCCGTAAATGACTTCGGATGGGGCGAGTGGGCCCTACCAGCCGTTCCCCCGTGGACAGCCGGGGGGCCCACTCGGAGCCGTTCACCCTAGTGCGACGGTGTGACGGCCGTACCATCGACCCGTCTGCCCCCCGACGCGGCGGATCGATGAGAGAAGACTGCCCCACCGCCATAAACGAACGATGAACGGGCAGCTCAGTGGTCAGGCCGCAGCCGTTTCCAGCAGGAGGGCCCGCACCTCTGATTCCTCCGGCGAGCCCAGCTCCACGAAGATGTCGAGGGCCTCCTGCCAGCAGACCCGCGCCCGTCCGTGCTGCCCGATGCCGGACAGCGCGCGCCCCAGAACGACGAGAACCTGCCCGCGACGCCACTCGCCGCCCACTCCCCGGAGGATGGCCAGGGCCATCTCGGAGTTCGCCGCGGCTTGGGCGTACCGATGAGCGGCGATGTCCACCTCGGCGATCCGGAAGAGCGACATGCCTTCCCAGAGGCGCTGCCTGCTGTCCTGGAACACCTCCAGGGCCTCGGTGAGCCGCGCCGCCGCCTCGTCCAGCTGCCCGCTCTGGGTCAGCGCGAGCCCGAGCGCGTAGCGACCGTTGGCGCCTTTGAGGGAATGGCCCATGGCGTCGTACATGTCGGTTCCTCGCTGCGCGAGTTCGACCGCGATGTCCGTCTGTCCCATGGCCAGGTGGATCCGGGAGAGGTTGCACAGGGCGCTGGCCTCGCCGGCCGCGTCGTCACAGGACCGGAACGCCGCCGTCGCCTGGGTGAGGAAGCGCTCTCCGTCGGCGTTCCGGCCCTGGTAGAGGGCCATGATGCCCAGGGCGTTGGCCGCCCAGCACAGCGGAAGACCGTCGCCCGTCGCGGAGGCGAGGTCCATCGCCTCGTGGGCGTGACCGTCGGCCTCGTCGAAGCGGCCCGACACGTGCTGGACGTACGTCAGGGTCAGCGCCGCGCGGCCCTCCGTGCGGACGTCACCCGCCTTGCTCGCCGCCTCCCGCAGCACCGTCGCCACCGCCTCGTACTCCCTGGAGTTCGCGCCCGACTCCGCCAGGTCCAGGGACGCCCACAGGAGGTCCACCCCCCGGCGCAGGGTCGTCGGGGACGCGGCCGACTGGCGGACGCAGGCCAGGAGGCAGTTGGCCTCCGCGTACAGCCAGTCCTGGGCCTCGTGGCGGTCCGTGAAGGTCAGGCCCTCGTACGACGTCGGTTCCAGGTGGTCGACCAGCCGGTCGCCGGGGCGCTCGATCGCGTACACCCTCGCCGCCGTCGAGAGGTGGAAGTCCAGGAGGCGCGAGAGCGCCGCCTCCTTCTCCGACGGGGGCTGTTCGTCGCGGTCCGCGCACGCACGCGCGTAGAGCCGGACGAGGTCGTGGTAGCGGTAGCGGCCCGGCGCCGCCGATTCCACGAGGGACGTGTCGACGAGGGCCTCCAGGAGGTCCTCCGTGTCCCACAGGGGGAGGTCCAGGACCGCCGCCGCTGCCGCCAGCGAGATGTCCGGGCCGTCCGCCAGGCCCAGGAGCCGGAAGGCGCGGGCCTGGGCCGGTTCCAGCTGGCCGTAGCCGAGTTCGAAGGTCGCCTTGACCGCGAGGTCGCCCGCCTGGAGTTCGTCCAGGCGCCGCCGCTCGTCCGCCAGCTTCGCCGCCAGGACCGAGACCGTCCACGTCCGGCGCGCCGCCAGGCGGGACGCCGCGATGCGGATCGCCAGCGGGAGGAAGCCGCAGGCCGCGACCACGTCCAGGGCCGCCTCCCGCTCCGACTGGACCCGCTCCTCGCCGACGATGCGGGTGAAGAGCTGGAGCGCCTCCTCCGGCGACATCACGTCCAGGTCCACCAGGTGCGCGCCCGCCAGGTCGACCATGCGGATGCGGCTCGTGACCAGGGCCGCGCAGCCCGCCGTGCCCGGGAGCAGGGGACGGATCTGGGCCGCGTCGCGGGCGTTGTCCAGGAGGACCAGGACCCGGCGGCCGTCGAGCGTCGAGCGGTACAGGGCCGCCCGGTCGTCGAGCGAGTCCGGGATGGCCGAGTCGGGCGTGCCCAGGGCCCGGAGGAACGAGCCGAGGACCGTCTCCGGCGCGGCGGCGCGCGAACCGGCGCCCTGGAGGTCCACGTACAGCTGGCCGTCGGGGAAGTGCGGCCGGGCCTCGTGGGCGACGTGCACGGCGAGCGTGGTCTTGCCGACGCCGCCGATGCCCGCGAGCGCCGAGACCGCCATGACGGAGCCCTCGGCGGTGGCGAGCCGCGAGCCCAGTTCCCGTACGAAGGACGACCGGCCCGTGAAGTCGGGGACGGTGGCGGGCAGCTGGGCGGGCCGGGCCACGGGTGCGGCGGCGGGGGCCGGCTCCTCCACCGGGCGGGCGAGCTCGGCGTCGGCCTGGAGGATGCGCTGCTGGAGCCGGGAGAGTTCCGGGGTCGGGTCCACTCCCAGTTCGTCCGCGAGGAGCCGGCGCGTGTCCGCGTACACCGCGAGGGCTTCCGCCTGCCGCCCGCTGCGGTAGAGCGCCAGCATGAGGAGCTCGCGCAGCCGCTCCCGCAGGGGGTGCGCGGCGGTGAGCGCGGTCAGCTCGGAGACGGCCTCCGCGTGCGCGCCGACCTCCAGGTCGATGTCCAGGCGGGTTTCCAGGAGGGTGAGCCGCCACTCCTCCAGGCGGGTCCGCTGGGTCTCGGCGTACGGGCCGGGCACGGAGGCCAGCACCTCGCCGTCCCACAGGTCGAGCGCCTCGGCGAGCCGCGCGCGGGCGCCCGCCCGGTCTCCGGCCGCGCGGAGCTTCTCGGCCTCGGCGGCGAGCTCCTGGGCCGCGGTGACGTCGAGCGCGTCGGCGGGGGTGCGGAGCGCGTAGCCGCCGGACTCGCTGACCAGGACGTCCGGGTCGAGGGCCTTGCGGAGCCGGGAGGCGTACGTACGGACCGCGGCGAGCGCCTGGGAGGGGGGTTCCTCGCCCCAGAGCGCGTCGATCAGCTCGTGCGCGGTGGCGGTGCGGCCGCCGCGCAGGAGCAGCGCGGCGAGCAGGGCGCGCTGCTGCGGGGAGCCGGTGGGGACGGGCTCGCCGTCGCGCCAGGCGCGGACGGGGCCGAGCACGCCGAAGCGGAGCGCGCCGGGGGAGCCCTTGCTGGTGCCGGTGGCGGTTCCGGTGGCGGCGTCCGGGCTGGTGGCGGTGCTCGTGCCGGTGCCCCTGGCGGTGCTCGTGGCTGTGCCCTTGGCTGTGCTCGTGCCGGCGCCCGTGTCCGGGTGCGCGCCGGTGCCCGCGATCCCGTCGACAGCCGTCATTTCACCCACCGGAGCCTCCGGGCCCGGCTTCGGAGCCCGCTGTGCCGGAACTCGCGGCCCGTTCTCACGGTCCATCGCTCCCCCTGCCGCTGCCGCTGGTTTCGCCCAGGACAGTCTGCCTTGTCCGGAGGGAGTCCGTCAGCATCGGGTCGGTCGTTGTGAAGCCGTTGCACGCCGTCAACCCGGTCGTTCCGGTCCCCGATAGCTGACGGGGCGTCAGATCGGCGCTACCGTGAAGGCCATGGAGACCTTCCCGAAGATCATCTCGGTGGACGACCACACCGTGGAGCCCCCGCACGTCTGGCGGGACCGGCTCCCGTCCCGGTACCACGACACCGGACCACGGATCGTCCGCGCCCCGCTCAAGGAAATGACCTTCCTCGGCGGCAAGTTCGCCCCCGTCATGGGGGCCCGGGGGGACGAGGGTCCGATCGGCGACTGGTGGGTGTACGAGGACCTGCACAGACCCCTCACACGCCTCGACACCGCCGTCGGCTACGACCGGGACGAGATACGCCTCGAAGTCATCACGTACGAGCAGATGCGACCCGGCTCCCACTCCGTGCCCGACCGGCTCGCCGACATGGACGTCAACCACGTCCAGTCCGCGCTCTGCTTCCCCACCTTCCCCCGCTTCTGCGGGCAGACCTTCACCGAGGCGAGCGACCGCGAGCTCGGGCTGCTCTGCGTCCGCGCCTACAACGACTGGATGGTCGAGGAGTGGTGCGGACCCGAGGCGCAGGGGCGGCTGATCCCGCTCACCCTCATCCCGCTCTGGGACCCCGGCCTCGCCGCCGCCGAGGTCCGCCGCAACGCCGCGCGCGGGGTCCGGGCCGTCGCCTTCTCCGAGATCCCGCCGCACCTCGGCCTCCCCTCGGTCCACACGGACCACTGGGACCCCTTCTTCCGGGCGTGCGACGAGACCGGCACGGTCATCGCGATGCACATCGGCTCCTCCAGCCGGATGCCGTCGACCTCCCCCGACGCGCCGCCGGCCGTCGGCTCCACCATCACCTTCGCGAACTGCTGCTTCTCGATGGTCGACTGGCTGATGAGCGGCAAGTTCGAGCGCTTCCCGAACCTGCGGATCATGTACGCGGAAGGCCAGATCGGCTGGATCCCGTACATCCTGGAGCGCGCCGACGTCGTCTGGGAGGAGAACCGCGCCTGGGGCGGCGTCGCCGACAAGGTCACCCGCCCGCCCTCCGAGCTCTTCGCGGACCACGTCTTCGGCTGCTTCTTCGACGACGCCTTCGGGCTCCGCAACCTCGACGCGATCGGGGCGGGGAACGTCCTGTACGAGACCGACTACCCGCACTCGGACTCCACCTGGCCCAAGTCGAAGGAGGTCGGCGAGGCGCAGATGGGCCATCTGCCGGCGGACGTCGTCGAGCGGATCGTCCGCGGCAACGCGATCGAACTCCTCGGGCTGACGCCGGACGGCCTCTGGCGGCCGTAGCGCTCGCCCCTCGGATGCGGCCGGGCCCTCGGGAGGGGCCCGGCCGCACCCGTGCGGGCCTCGCCGTACGCCCTGGGCCGGGCCGCTTGTCGCCCCATCGGCCCAACCAGGCCGTCCTCTGATGGCGTCATGTCATGGACTGCGCACAAATAGTAGTCAAGTGTGCGTTTCTTGCACATCACGAGACAGCCATGGTGGACGTCCCCTCGGGATGTTCACGAACGGAGCCTGTGACATGACCCCCGACCTCCCGCACATCCAACCGGCGGACGACGACATAGAACCGACCACAGAGCCTCGCCCGGGTCCGTCCCGCCAGCCGCTTGTCTCCTCGTCCCCGGCGCTCGGCGCGCCTCCCTTCCCTGATAGGCCGCCGACGTCCCCCGCCGCACCGGCGGTTCCGGCCGGATCGGCGGTTCCGGCCGGATCGGCGGTTCCGCCGACGACGGTGCTCCCGGCCGAACCTGCGTCTCCGGCCAAGTCGGATTTCCCCGCCAAACCGGAGTTCTCCGTCAAGCCGGAGTTCCCGGCCAAACTGGATTTCCCCGCCAAGCCGGAGTTCTCGGTCAAGCCGGAGTTCCCGGCCAAGCTGAAGTTCCCGGTGACGGTGGAGCCCTCGGCCGCCGTGGGGTCCCCGACCGCCTCGGAGCCTTCGGCCGATGCGGGGTTCCCGGCCGCCCCGGAGACACCGCCCCCTCCTGAGCCGTCGGCCGCCCCCGAGGCCTCGGCCGGCCCGGAGCCGCAGGTCGCCGCGGAAGCCCCGGCCGCCGCGGAAGTCCCGGCCGGTCCCGAGGCCTCGCCCGATCCCGAGGCCTCGACCGGCTCCAGGGTCTCGGTCGATTCCGAGACCCCGGCCGAGCCCCTGGCCGCCCCGGTCGCCCAGGAGTCCATGGACTCCCCGGCCACCCCGGAGCCCCCTGCCGCCCCCCAGCCCCCCGCCGTCGCCCCCGAGCTGTCGGAGGCGCACGACGAGACCGGGGACGAGGCGGTGCACACGCTCCTGCGGACGGCGGCGACCGAGCGGCCGGTGGAGGAGGTCGCCGCGCTGGTGGCCCGCCTCCAGGAGACCGGCGAGCTCTCCAGTCCCGCGGACGTGGCGCTCCGCGCGGCGGCCGTCACCCGTCCGCTGGACGAGGTCCGTCAGCTCCTCGCGCTGCTGAACGCGTCCGGGTACGACCTCCACCAGGCCGAGACCACGCTGCGCGCCGCGGCGGTGGGCCGGCCGGTCGAGGACGTGGTCCGGCTCGTCGGCATCCTCGGCGCCGACAGCAGCGACTGGCAGACCACCGGGGGCGGGGACGGCGGGGGCGGGGACGGCGGGGCGCGGCAGGCCGAGCCCGGCAGGGAGAAGGAGCACGAGGGAGCCGTACCGGCCGCCACCGCTCCGAAGCGTGGCCGGGGGGCCGTCAAGGGGCGGAAGTCCGCCCTGGACGGCGCACTGGCCGCGGGCCCGGGCAGTCACACCGCCTCGCCCGCGCTGCGGTCGGTCCTGCGCTGGCCCGCGGCCCTCGCGCTCTTCGCCTGCGGCCTCCTCCATCTGCCGGTGGACCTCGCGGGCCTGCGCTCGGGCGGCGACGCGGAGGCGGTGTCCGCGGTCGTCACCGTGCTCTGCCTGGCGTGCGCGGTGTGGCTCGCGGCCCGGGACACCCTGATCGTCTGGGCCGCCGCCGCGGGCCTCGCCATCGTCGTCATCGCACTCCACGGAGTCGCGAGCGCGCGCGGCGGCGACCTGTTGGGCAGCAGTCTCGCCACCAGCTACGCCTGGGCCAAGGCGCTGGCGCTCCTGAGCGCCGTGGGCGTCGTCTGCCTGACCGGCTCGGCCCTGGTGCGCCACGCGAGGGCGACCGGCGCGGCGGACAGCACCTGACCCGCCGGAGCACGTAGGCCGTTCCCCCGCCCGGGCAGCTCGGCTGCCCGGGCGGGGCCGCGTGGGACGGAGGCGCGTCCGGGTGGCCGGCGGGGCGGCGCGCTTCACGGCTCGGCCCGGACTCCCGTAAGCGGCTACGCCCCCCCCGCGCCCCCCCCCGCGCCCCCCCCCGCGCCCCTCCCTTACGAACCCCCTCGCCCCCCACGAACCCCCGCGAACTCCCTACCCCTTGCCTGATGGATCGTCAGGTACGAGCATGGGCCTGCTCGTCGAAGTGACGATCCGTCAGATACGGGCCGTGCGCCCGGAGCGCAAGGGGGTTTTCCATGGTGGTCTACGGCATGCAGCTGCCGGTCCAGTCGCAGAGCACCCTCTACGCCGAGCCCTGGGAGGCGGCCGCGGGTCCGGCGGACCTGCTCGCGGTCGCCCGGGCCGCCGAGGCGCACGGGTTCGACTACCTCGCGAGCTGCGACCACGTCGCCGTACCGCGCCGGCTCGCCGGGCCGATGAGCACCGTCTGGTACGACCCGGTGGCCACGCTCTCCTTCCTCGCCGCGGCCACCGAGCGCGTCCGGCTCCTCTCGCACGTCGCCGTCGTCGGCCTGCGCCACCCGCTCGTCACGGCCAAGGCGTACGCGACGCTCGACCACCTCTCCGGCGGCCGCCTGGTCCTCGGGGTCGGCGCCGGGCACGTCCAGGAGGAGTTCGAGGCGCTCGGCGTGGACTTCGCCCGCCGGGGCGCCGTGCTCGACGAGACGGTCGACGCTCTGCGGGCGGCCCTCGGGCCCGAGGAGTACCCGGAGCACGTGGGGGAGCGGTTCGCCTTCAAGGACCTGGGGCAGCTGCCCCGGCCCGCGCAGGAGCGGGTCCCGCTCTGGGTGGGCGGCTCCTCGCCGGCCGCCGTGCGCCGGGCCGCGCTCAAGGGCGACGGCTGGCTGCCGCAGGGCGACCCGCGCGAGAAGCTCGCCGGGCAGATCCGGAAGCTGCTGCGGCTCCGTGCGGAGGCCGGGATCGCGGAGCCGATCACCGTCGGCGCGATCACCGAGGCACTGTACGTCGGCACGCCCGGCTGGGAGGTCGGCCGGCGCACCCTGAGCGGACGGCCGGAGGAGCTCGCCGCCTCCCTGCGCGCGTACGGGGAGATGGGCGTGCACCAGATCCAGGTCCGGTTCCGTTCCCGGAGCCGCACCGAACTCGTCGACCAGATCGCGGCCTTCGGCACGGAGGTCGCCCCCCATCTCTAGGAAGCAGGGAGTGCGGACATGGGAAAGCTCGACGGGCGGGTCGTCCTCGTCACCGGGGCGGCGCGCGGGCAGGGCGAGCAGGAGGCGCGGCTGTTCGCCGCCGAGGGCGCGAAGGTGGTCCTCGGGGACGTCCTGGACGGCGCCGGTGAGGCGCTGGCCAAGGAGTTGGGGGAGGACCGGGCCGCGTACGTCCACCTGGACGTGACGAGCGAGGGCGACTGGACGGCGGCCGTGGCGGCGGCCAGGGAGCGCTTCGGGAAGATCGACGGGCTCGTCAACAACGCGGGCATCCTCCGCTTCAACGAGCTGGTGTCGACCCCGCTCGACGAGTTCCGGGCGATCGTCTCGGTCAACCAGACCGGCTGCTTCCTGGGCATCCGCGCGGTCGCGCCGGAGATCGCGGCGGCCGGCGGCGGGACGATCGTCAACACCGCCTCGTACACGGGGCTGACCGGCATGGCCGGGGTCGGTGCCTACGCGGCGACGAAGCACGCCGTCCTGGGGCTCACCAGGGTCGCGGCCCTGGAGCTGGCCGCGAAGGGCGTCCGGGTGAACGCCGTCTGTCCGGGCGCGATCGACACCGCGATGAGCAATCCGGAGGGCGTGGACCCGGCGGCCACGGCCGAGCTGTACCGCAAGCTCGTGCCGCTCGGGCGGATCGGCCGGCCGGAGGAGGTGGCGGCCCTGGCGCTCTTCCTGACCGGGGAGGACTCGGCGTACATCACGGGCCAGCCGTTCGTGATCGACGGCGGCTGGCTGGCGGGCGTCAGCCTTTTCTGACGGCTCATCAGGTATTGACGCTCCTGCGCCGCGGTGCGAGAGTCGGGCACATCAAGGAATCTGACGTATCGTCAGATAAGACGAGGACGGTGAACCCCCTTGGAATTCGGGATCTTCGTACAGGGATACGTCGGCAAGCGCGCCGAGACCGATCCCGAAGCCGAGCACAAGGCCCTCATGGAGGAGACCGAGTACGTCATCCAGGCCGACAGGTCCGGCTTCAAGTACGCCTGGGCCTCCGAGCACCACTTCCTGGAGGAGTACTCGCACCTCTCCGCCAACGACGTCTACCTGGGCTACCTCGCCCACGCCACCGAGCGCATCCACCTCGGCTCCGGCATCTTCAACCCCCTCGCCCCCGTCAACCACCCGGTCAAGGTCGCCGAGAAGGTCGCCATGCTCGACCACCTCTCCGGCGGGCGCTTCGAGTTCGGCTCCGGGCGCGGGGCGGGCTCCCACGAGATCCTCGGATTCATGCCGGGCATCACCGACATGAACCACACGAAGGAGATCTGGGAGGAGACCATCGCCGAGTTCCCCAAGATGTGGCTCCAGGACGAGTACCCCGGCTTCCAGGGCAAGCACTGGTCGCTGCCGCCCCGCAAGGTCCTCCCCAAGCCGTACGGGAAGTCCCACCCGGCGATGTGGTACGCGGCGGGTTCGCCGAGCTCGTACGCGATGGCGGGCAGGATGGGCCTGGGGGTCCTCGGCTTCAGCGTCCAGAAGGTCTCCGACATGGAGTGGGTCGTCGAGTCCTACAAGAACGCGATCAAGGAGGCGCGGGCGGTCGGGGACTTCGTCAACGACAACGTCATGGTGACCTCGACGGCGATCTGCGCGGAGACGCACGAGAAGGCGGTCGAGATCGCGGTCGGCGGTGGCCTGAACTACCTCCAGTCCTTGTTGTTCCGCTACCACGACACGTTCCCGCGGCCCGAGGGCATCCCCGAGTGGCCCGAGCTCCTCCCCGAGTACTCGGCGGAGATCATCGAACTCCTCATCCAGGAGGAGCTGATGATCTGCGGCGATCCGAACGAGGTCCTGGCCCAGTGCAAGCGGTGGGAGCAGGCGGGCGCGGACCAGCTGTCCTTCGGACTCCCGATCGGGATCTCGTACGAGGACACGATGAACTCGATCAAGCTGATCGGGGAGCACGTGATCCCGAAGATCGACACGGACCCGGTCCACCGCACGACCCGCATGCGCCAGTCGTCCCACACCTGACCCAAGCCACCGGGCCGGCCCCCACCGGGCCGGCGCCCACCGGGCCGGCGCCCCGCCCGTGCGGGCCGCGCCCGTCGGGACGGTGCCCCCCCCCCCGCGTGGGCCGCGCCCTACGGGGCGGTGCCCTTCCCGCACCTCCGTGCGGGGCCCGCGCCCGGCGGGGCGGTGCCCCTCCCGCACCCCCCGTGTGGGGCCCGCGCCCGGGTGGGCGGCTCCCACCCGCCCGTGTGGGCAATCGTCCCGCTGGGGCGGGACGGGTGGGCACACGGGACGGCGCCCTTAGCGGCGCCTCCGCGTCCCGCGCCTGGACCCGCACCCCGTGTGCGGCGCACAGCCCGGTGCGGGTCCAGGCGCAGAAGCCTCTGGCGCCGGCAGGGCGCGGGTCCGTTGTGCCCACCCGTTCCGCCCCAGCGGAACGATTGCCCACAACGGGGGGCGGCGGGGCACCGCACCGGCGGTGTGCACCCACAACGGCGGGGGCACCGCCCGGAGGGCGCAGCCCGCAACGGGGGCGCGGGGGTGGGCACCGCCCCTGCGGGCGCGCGTCCGCAACGGGGCGTGGGGTCTCGCCCCGGGAGCGGCCTCCGCCACGGGGAGGTTCAGAAGCGCGGGGCGGTGTCTTCCCGGACCGCCGCCCCGTACCGGCCCCGGCCGGAGGCCGTTCCGCGGCGGCCCCGGTCCGGGGCACACCCACGTCCACGGACAGGGCCCCGGACACCCACCGGCCACGGAACAGAGCCCCCGGCACCCACGTCCACGGACAGAGGACAGAGGACAGAGGACAGCGGACAGAGAGGGACCGTCATGCTCGACCATCTGATCAAGGGCGCCACCGTCGTGGACGGCACCGGCGCCCCCGCCCGCACCGCCGACGTCGGCATACGTGACGGCCGGATCGTCTTCCCCGAGCAGGGGGCCACGGCCCGCACCACCGAGGACGCCACCGGCCTCGTCCTCGCCCCCGGCTTCGTCGACCCGCACACCCACTACGACGCCCAGCTCTTCTGGGACCCGTACGCCACCCCGTCCATGAACCACGGCGTCACCACCGTCGCCGGCGGCAACTGCGGCTTCACCCTGGCACCGCTCCACCCCGACCGCCCCGAGGACGCCGACTACACGCGCCGGATGATGTCGAAGGTCGAGGGCATGGCCCTCAAGGCCCTGGAGGAGGGCGTCGACTGGAGCTGGTCGTCCTTCGCCGAGTACCTCGACGCCCTCGACGGCCGGATCGCCGTCAACGCCGGCTTCATGGTCGGCCACTGCGCCCTGCGCCGGTACGTGATGGGCGCGGACGCGGTCGGCGGACAGCCCACCCCCGGCCAACTGCGACAGATGGTCGCCCTCCTCAAGGAGGCCATGGACGCCGGCGCCTGGGGGCTCTCCACCACCCAGTCCTCGACCCACTCGGACGGCGACGGCGCCCCCGTCGCCTCCCGGCACGCCGGCCCCGCCGAGCTGATCGCCCTCTCCCGGGCCGTCGGCGAGCACGAGGGGACGCAGATCGAGGCGATCCTCGCCGGGTGTCTCGACCAGTTCTCCGACGAGGAGATCGAGCTGTTCGTCGAGATGACCGCCGCCGCCGGGCGGCCCCTCAACTGGAACGTCCTCACCATCGACGCCGCCGTCCCGGAGCGCGTCCCGCGCCAGCTCACCGCCTCCGAGCGGGCCCGGAAGGCCGGCGGCCGGATCGTGGCGCTCACGATGCCGATCCTCACCCCCATGAACATGTCCCTCGGCACCTTCTGCGCGCTCAACCTCATCCCGGGGTGGGGCGAGGTCCTCGCCCTTCCCGTGCCCGAGCGGATCGCGAAGCTCCGCGACCCGGACGTGCGCGCCGGGATGCTGCGGCGCGCGGACTCGAAGGAGGCCGGGGTCTTCCGGCGACTCGCGCACTTCGCCCGGTACGTCATCGGGGACACGTACAGCAGGGAGAACGAGGGCCTCACCGGACGCGTCGTCGGCGACATCGCGGCCGAGCGCGGCCAGGACCCCTTCCAGGCCCTCGTCGAGATCTGCGCCAACGACGACCTGCGGACCGTGCTGTGGCCGATGCCCAGCGACAACGACCCGGCCTCCTGGGCCCTGCGCCGGGAGACCTGGGAGCACGAGGACGTGCTGCTCGGCGGCTCGGACGCGGGCGCGCACCTGGACCGGATGTGCGGCGCCCCGTACACGACCCGCTTCCTCGGCGACTGTCTGCGCGGCCGGAAGCTGGTCCCGCTGGAGCGGGCGGTGAAGATGCTGAGCGACGACCCGGCCCGGCTCTTCGGGCTGCGGGAGCGCGGCCGGATCGCGGAGGGCTTCCACGCCGACCTGGTCCTCTTCGACCCGGAGCGGATCGACGCCGGCCCGGCGACCCTGGTGCACGACCTGCCGGGGGACAGCCCGCGCCTGGACTCGCGGGCGGTCGGGATCGTGTCGGTGCGGGTCAACGGCGTGGAGACGGTACGGGACGACCAGGTGACCGGCGCGATCCCCGGAAAGGTGCTGCGCTCCGGACGTGACACGAGGACGGTGAGCACGCGATGACCCGGACCGAGCGCCCCTCTGCGGAGCGCCTCTACATAGGGGGAGAGTGGGTCGAGCCCGACGGCGGCCACTACGAGGTGGTCGACCCTGCCTCCGAGGAGGTCGTCGGGCTCGCCCCGGAGGCTTCCCGGGCCCAGGTGTACGAGGCGGCCGCCGCCGCCCGCGAGGCCTTCGCGACCTGGTCCCGTACGAGACCGGAGGAGCGGGCGGCGATCCTCGACCGGGCGGCGGACCTGATGGCCCGGGACGCCGAGGAGAACACGCTCCTGGCCCGCGCCGAGACCGGCGCCACCACCGGCACCGCGCGCGGGATGCAGGTCGCCGTCGGCGCCTCCCGGTTCCGCCGGTACGCGCGCGGGGCGATGGAGCCGGTCGAGCAGGCGCTGCCCCCGCAGATCAACGAGGCCGGCCCGATGGGGAGGGCCGGGGTGTTCGGCGCGGTGGCGGTGCGGCGCCCGGTCGGCGTGGTCACCTGCATCACCTCGTACAACAACCCCTGGGCCAACCCGGCCGGCAAGATCGCCCCGGCGCTCGCGATGGGCAACACGGTCGTGGTGAAGCCGGCCCCGCAGGACCCGCTCTCCGTGTACGCGATGACCCGGGCCCTGGAGGAGGCCGGTGTCCCGGCGGGCGTGGTGAACGTCGTCACCGGCTCCGCGCAGGCGGTCGGCGAGGCCGCCGTCGACTCCCCGGACGTCGACATGGTCTCCTTCACCGGCTCCACGGCCGTCGGGCAGGCGATCGGCGAGGTCTGCGGCCGCTCGCTCAAGCGGCAGCTGATGGAGCTGGGCGGGAAGGGGGCCGCGCTCGTCTTCGACGACGCCGACCTGGACTCGGCGGTGATGGGCATCGGGACCACCTTCGCCTTCTACAGCGGCCAGATCTGCACCGCCCCGACCCGGGTGCTGGCCCAGCGCGGGATCCACGACCGTCTGATCGAGAAGCTGACCGGCTACCTGGCCTTCATGAAGGTGGGGGACCCGGCGGAGAAGGGGACGGTGGTCGGGCCGGTGATCTCGGCGGCCCACCGCGACCGGGTGGAGTCGTACGTCCAGCTGGGGAGGAAGGAGGGGGCGCGGGTCGTCGCGGGCGGTGGGCGTCCGGACTTCGCGAAGGGCTTCTACGTGGCGCCGACGCTGCTCGCCGACTGCACCAACGAGATGCGGGTGGTGCGGGAGGAGATCTTCGGCCCGGTCGTCGTGGTCGTCCCCTTCGACGACGAGGAGGAGGGGATCGCGCTCGCCAACGACAGCGACTACGGGCTGATCGACTACGTGTGGTCGGGCGACGTGGCCCGCGCCTTCCGCGTCGCGGCCCGGCTGCGGGCCGGCGGGGTGGGCGTGAACACGATCGGCCGGAACATGGAGGCGCCGTTCGGCGGCTTCAAGAAGAGCGGTGTCGGGAGGGACGTCGGCTCGTACGCGCTGCACGCGTACAGCGAGCTCCAGGCGGTCGTCTGGCCGGGGTGACGGCGGGGGAGGGCCGGTGGACGACCGGGGTGACGGCCGGTGGACGGCCGGGCGACGACCGTCCCGAAAATTTCTCGGGAAAATTTTGAAACGGACATTTGGGGCACAGCTGCGGTTCCCGCATATCGGACACTCGCCTCCGGACCTAACGGTTGCTCGACTCATCTAGTTGGTCGATCTTTCAATCATCGGCGAGTGTCCGATTCGACCCTCGCAATGCAAGGCGATGATCGATCAATTGAGCGGAGTCAACCCCTCCGGATATGGAAACCGCAGCATTTAACGTCAAGTTCATGACTCAGGTGGACGTGCGGCCGCAGGCCGGAGACACGGCAGGGGGCGTCGACGCCCCGGGCGGCACCCCCGGCGTGCGCACCAAGGGCCTCGGCGGCAACTCCGTGGGCCTCCTCGGCAGCGCCGTCATCGGCATCTCGACCGTCGCCCCCGTCTACTGCCTGACCTCCACGCTCGGCTCCACCGCCGGCGAGGTCGGCCTGCAGATGCCCGCCGTCTTCCTCGCGGGCTTCCTGCCGATGCTGCTCGTCGCGTTCGCGTACCGCGAGCTCAACAAGCGGATGCCCGACTGCGGCACCTCCTTCACCTGGACCGTGAAGGCCTTCGGCCCCAAGGTCGGCTGGATGTGCGGCTGGGGCCTGGTCATCGCGACGATCATCGTGCTGTCCAACCTGGCTGGCGTCGCGACCTCGTACTTCTGGCTGCTCGCTGGAGAGATCAGCGGCAACCCCTCGATCGCCGCCCTGGACGACAACAAGGCCGTCCACATCCTCACCTGCCTCACCCTGATCGCCGCCGCGACCGCGATCAGCTACCGCGGCATGACCGCCACGAAGGGCGTGCAGTACACCCTCGTCGGCCTCCAGCTGGCCGTCCTCGTGGTCTTCGTCGTCATGGCCTTCTCCAAGGCCGGCTCGGTCGACTTCCCGACCGGGGCGAGCTTCTCCTGGTCCTGGCTGAACCCCTTCTCCGTCGGCTCCTTCGCGGCCTTCACCGCCGGCCTCTCGCTGTCGATCTTCATGTACTGGGGCTGGGACACCTGCCTCACGGCCAACGAGGAGACCGTCGACAGCGACAAGACCCCGGGCCGCGCCGCGCTCATCTCGATGGTCGTCCTGGTCGGCTCCTACCTGGCCACCGGCGTCGCCGCCCAGATGGTCGTCGGCTCCGGCGACAAGGGCCTCGGCCTCGCCAACCCGGAGACCTCCGACAACGTCTTCGCCGCCCTCGCCGGCCCCGTCATGGGCCCCGTCCTCGGCATCGCGCTCTTCGTCGCCGTCCTCGCCTCCGCCGCCGCGAGCCTGCAGACCACCTTCATCCCGGTCGCCCGCACGGTCCTCGCCATGTCCAGCTACGAGGCGCTGCCGCCGTCCTTCGCCAAGGTCCACCCGGTCTTCAAGGTCCCCGGCAAGGCCACGATCGTGGCCGGCGTCGCCACCGGCGTCTTCTACACCGTGATGACCCTGGTCAGCGAGAACGTCCTGGTCGACACCATCTACGCGCTCGGCCTGATGATCTGCTTCTACTACGCGCTGACGGCCTTCGCCTGCGTCTGGTTCTTCCGCGCCGAGCTCTTCCGCTCCGCCCGCGACCTCGCCTTCAAGGGCGTGATCCCGTTCCTCGGCGGCCTGATGCTGACCGCCGTCTTCGGCAAGACGCTCTACGACATGTGGGACCCGGCCTACGGCTCCGGCTCCGCGGTCTTCGGCGTCGGCTCGGTCTTCGTGATCGGCGTCGGCCTGCTGCTCCTCGGCGTGGTGATCATGCTGGTCATGCAGCGCAGGAGCCCCGCGTTCTTCCGCGGTGAGGTCCTCACCAAGGAGACCCCGTCGCTGGTGGTCGCGGACTGACGCCCTCCGGGGCGTTCCGAGAACGCGAAGGCGGCGGGCCCGTGGGGGGTCCCGCCGCCTTCGTGCCGCTCGTACGGCTCAGTGGTGGCCGGGCAGCAGGCGCTCCACCGCCGCGTTGGCGGGCGGCAGGTCGGGCGTGCCGGCCGGCTTCGCCTTGGGGGTCAGGACGCCGCTGAGCGGGACGACCGAGGGAAGGTTCAGGCCGCCGGTGTCGGCGGCCGCGGTCCCGGCGGCCGCGCCGGCGGCACCGGCGGCGGCGAAGACGGTCAGGGCGGCTGCGGTGAGGATCCTCTTCATGACCGCTCCAACGCGGACGACGCGGATCCGGTTACGACCGATCCGGTGACGACCGATCCGGTGACGACCGGGGGGCCGGGGGCCGCCCCTCGCGACGGCTACCAGGTCGCGCCGGCCGGCTGCCGGGTCGTCGCGTTGATCCGGTTGAAGAGGTTGGTGAGCCCGAGCCACAGCACGATCTGGGCCAGCTGCTTCTCGTCGTAGTGCCGGGCCGCCTCGTCCCACACCGCGTCCGGCACGGCGTCCGGGCGGTCCGCGAGCCGGGTCGCGTACTCGGCGAGGGCCAGCGCCGCCCGCTCCGCCTCCGTGAAGTACGGCGTCTCCCGCCAGGCCGCGACGGCGTGCAGCCGCTCGTCCGTCTCGCCCTCCTTCCGCGACTTCAGGGCCCCGCCGACCACGCAGTACCCGCAGCCGTTGATCTGGCTCGCCCGGAGGTGGACCAGGTCGAGGGTGGTGGCGGGCACGTCGCCGCCCGACCGGACCGCCTCGACGAGCTGGAGGACCGCCGGCATGGCCTCGGGCAGGACGGCGGCGGGATTGGGCATGCGTGCGGACACGGAGGGCTCCTTAGGATGCGTACATGTATCGGGAGACGAACTGGGTGCTGCGCCCCGGCCGTGCCGAGGACGTCGAGCCGATGGCCGAGCTGCGGGCCGAGGTCATGCGCGAGGACCTGGTGCGCCTCGGCCGCTACGACGAGCACCGGGTGCGCCGGCGGTTCCGGGACGGCTTCTCGCCCGCGCACACCTCGGTGATCGAACTGGACGGCGCCCTCGTCGGGTGCGTCACGGTGCGCCCGTACGAGGACGGCGAAGGGCTCTACCTGGAGCACTTCTACCTGGCCCCCGAGGCCCAGGGCCGGGGCCTCGGGACGGCGGTGCTGCGCGGGCTGCTCGACCGGGCGGACGAGGCGGGCGTGCCCGTCCGCCTCGTGGTCCTCCAGGGCAGCGCGGCCCGCCGCCTCTACGAGCGGGAGGGGTTCCGGCCGGAGTCCGAGGACCCGGTGGACGTGCTGATGGTGCGGGAGGCCAGGACCGTCACAGGCCCACGCCGGCCGGCTGCCGGACGGTGACGTTGATCCGGTTGAACAGGTTGGTGACGGCGACCATCAGCACGATCGCGGCGAGCTGCTTCTCGTCGAAGTGGTCGGCGGCGGCGTCCCACACCTCGTCCGGCACCGCGTCCGAGACGTCGGCGAGCCGGGTCGCGGCCTCGGCGAGCGCGAGGGCCGCCCGCTCCTCGTCGGAGAAGTACGGCGCCTCGCGCCACGCCGCGACCGCGAACAGCTTCTCGTCGCTGACGCCGCTCTTCCTGGCGCTCTTGACGCCGTAGTCGACGCAGAAGCCGCAGCTGTTGATCTGGCTGGCCCGCAGGTGCACCAGCTCCAGGATCGTCTCGTCGACCCCGCCCTGGCGGGTGGCCTTGACCAGGTTCTGGATCGCCGGACCGGCGTCGGCCAGGACGTAGGCGGGGTTGGTCATGCGGGCCTGGGGCGTGTGCGTCATGGTGACGGCTCCTCAGCGGTGTCGTGTGGTGTCGCTTCCACTGCACTGACGGACCGCGCGCCGAGGATGTGACACGACCGGAGAACTTTTCCGGGATTCTTTTCAGACCCCGCGATCAGACCCCGCGATCAGGCCTCCCCGATCAGGCCTCCGCGATCAGGGCGGTCGCCACCGTGCGGAAGCCGAGCCGGCCGTAGAGCCGGGCCACGTCCGCGTCCGAGGCCGTGAGGAACACGAGCTCCGTGCCGTGGGCGCGGGCGTCCGCGACGAGCGCGGCCGTGACCGCGAGCCCGAGGCCACGGCGCCGCGCCGCCGGGACGGTGCCGACGCCGACGACCTCGGAGACGCCCCCGACGGGCTGGTGCTGGCCGGCCGAGAGGGCGCCGCCGGTGGCGTCCAGGGCCGCGGCGAGCCGGGTCAGGCCCGCCGTGAGGCGCCGCGCGACCTGGGCGGCGCTGCCGGGCGGCGGCTCCATCCCGAAGGCGGCGTACGGGGCGGCGACGGCGCTCTCCAGGGCGGGGTCGTCGGCGCCCACCATCCGTACGGTGACGCCCTCGGGCTCCGGCACGGCGAGCGGCTCGCCCGCCAGGACCATCAGGGGGTGCTCGTGCACGGTGAGGCCGGTCGCCTCCACGGCGGCCCGCAGCCCCGGGGTCGTCTCCGCGACCCACTCGAAGGCCTCGGGCACTCCCAGCTCCCGCTGCCGGGCCCGCACCTTCTCCACGTCCTCGGGGGACACCTCGCCCTCGTGCCCGAGCGCCGGGCGGGCGTAGTAGGGCCAGCCCTCTCCCTCCCGTACGAAGAGGGTCAGCGGCCCGAAGTCCTCGGTGCGGGCGGCGGAGCGGGGGACGGCGTCGTAGTACGTCTCGATTCGGTTCAGCACCCGGTCACGGTAGGGGGCGGCGCGGGAAGTCGCAGGCGGTTTTCGAACGGGCCGGGGGGAACCGCGCGGGGCGCGGTCCCGTCCCACAGCGCGACCGTGGAAGAAGGGGGAGCCATGAGCCGCACGGGAACCACCTGCCCGGGATGCGACCGCGACGACCGGGTGCAGGCCGTGCCCGCCGTGTACCTTGCGGGCCGGGACGCCGTCACCAGCCGGGAACGGAACCGCGACGGCGACATGCGGACCGTGACGCGGACGGTGACCACCGGCCTCTCGGACGCGCTCGCGCCGGTGCCGCGGCCACCGGCGTACGGCATCGTCGTCCTCGGCGTCCTCGCCGCCTTCGTCTCGCTCGCCACCTTCATCGGCGGCGCCCAGGCCGGCCACTGGTTCGAGGACGAGCCCGCGGGGGCGGACGGCGACGGGGTGCCGCGCGTGGGCGGTGTGTACCTCGTCCCGGACGGCTCGACCGTGCCGGACTACTCGCAGCCGCTGGGATCGGCCGCGTCCCCGCCCGACTTCGCGTACCTCGGTCTGATTTCGGCGGCGGCGCTGCTCGCCGTCGTCCTCGTGGCCGTCGTGGTCCACCGCCGCCGGACCGCCTTCGTCCGCCTGACGCGCGGACGGCACCGCGCCGAGGAACTCTGGTCGCGGGGCTGGTACTGCCACCGCTGCGGCACGGCCCACTTCGCGGGCGTGCCCGGCGAGGACCGGGCCCCGCTCACCCTCCAGCGCTTCCGCGAGAGGGTCTGGGAGCACGGCGGGTACGGGGACCTGGCGGCGGAACAGCGGGCGGTGGACCCGGGCCGTTCCTGACGGGGCCGCCACGCGGGGGCGGGGTCCGGGTCCGGGGCCGGGCCGCCGTACGGGGGCGGGGTCCGGCGGCCGGGTTCGTCGTAACCCTCGGAAATCCGCCCCCCACCCCCTACCGTGCCGCTATGCGGATCTCGACCACGATCTTCCTGACCGACGAGACCATCGGCCCCGTGCGGCTCGCGCGCGAGCTGGAGCAGCGCGGCTTCGCGGGCCTCTACCTCCCCGAGCACACCCACATCCCCGTCTCCCGCGAGACCCCCTACCCGGCGGGCGGGGAGCTGCCCCGGGAGTACGCCCGGACGCTCGACCCCTTCGTGGCCCTGGGGCAGGCCGCGGCCGTCACCGAACGCCTCGGCCTCGGCACCGGCATCACCCTGATCGCCCAGCACGACCCGATCGTGCTCGCCAAGCAGGTCGCCACCCTCGACCACCTCTCCGGGGGCCGGTTCACCCTGGGCGTCGGCTTCGGCTGGAACCGGGAGGAGGCCGCCGACCACGGCGTCGACTGGTCCACCCGCCGTGAGCTCGGCCGCGAGCGCCTCGACCTGATGCGGGCCCTGTGGGCGCCCGAGCCGACGGCATACGAGGGGAAGCACGGCGACTCCGTACGGGCCTCGGAGGTGTGGCCCAAGCCGGCCGGCGGCGCCCCGCGCGTCCTCCTGGGCGGTGCGGCGGGCCCGAAGCTCTTCGCACAGATCGCCGCGCAGACCGACGGCTGGATGCCGATCGGCGGCCGGGGCCTGACGGAGTCCCTCCCCGTCCTCCGCGAGGCCTGGGAGAAGGCCGGCCGTGACCCGGAGACCCTCCGGCTCGTCCCGTACGCGGTCCTCCCGAGCCCCGGCAAGCTCGCCCACTACGAGGAACTGGGCTGCGACGAGGTGGTCCTCCAGCTCCCGCCGGGCGACGAGTCGGAGGTCCTGACCGTCCTGGACGCGTACGCGCGGTACCTCTGAGCGCCTCCGGGGCGCGGCCGGGTCCGGGTTCCTGCGGGGACCCGAACCGCCGCGCCGGGAAGCGCTCGTATGCTCGGTCCATGACGGATCACCAGGCAGGACGACCCACCGAGAACGCCATGCGCCGTGCCCTCAAGCGGGCCAGGGACGGGGTCGCGCTCGACGTCGCCGAGGCCGCCGTGCTACTGCGGGCGCGGGGGGAGGACCTGGCGGATCTGGTGGCGTCCGCGGGGCGCGTGCGGGACGCCGGTCTGGAGGCGGCCGGGCGGCCGGGGGTCGTCACGTACTCGAAGAGCGTGTTCATACCGCTCACCCGGCTCTGCCGCGACAAGTGCCACTACTGCACGTTCGTCACCGTCCCCGGCAAGCTGCGCCGGGCCGGGCACGGGATGTTCATGTCGCCGGACGAGGTCCTCGACATCGCCCGGCGCGGCGCCGAGGCGGGCTGCAAGGAGGCCCTGATCACCCTCGGCGACAAGCCCGAGGACCGCTGGCCCGAGGCCCGCGAGTGGCTCGACGCCCACGGGTACGACGACACCGTCGCGTACGTGCGGGCCATGGCGATCCGCATCCTGGAGGAGACGGGGCTCCTGCCCCACCTCAACCCCGGCGTCCTGTCCTGGACCGACTTCCAGCGCCTCAAGCCCGTCGCGCCCTCCATGGGCATGATGCTGGAGACGACCGCGACCCGGCTCTGGTCCGAGCCCGGCGGCCCCCACCACGGGTCCCCCGACAAGGAACCGGCCGTGCGGCTGCGGGTCCTGGAGGACGCCGGACGCTCCTCCGTCCCCTTCACCTCGGGGCTGCTGCTCGGCATCGGGGAGACCCTGGAGGAGCGGGCCGAGTCCCTCTTCGCGCTGCGCCGGATCGCGCGCGCGTACCACTCGATCCAGGAACTGATCATCCAGAACTTCCGCGCCAAGCCGGACACGGCGATGCGCGGGATGCCGGACGCCGAACTCGACGACCTCGTCGCCACCGTCGCCGTCGCCCGGCTCATCATGGGGCCCTCCGCCTGCCTCCAGGCCCCGCCGAACCTCGTCGACTCCGAGTACGAGCGGCTGATCGCCGCCGGCATCGACGACTGGGGCGGGGTCTCCCCGCTCACCATCGACCACGTCAACCCCGAGCGGCCCTGGCCGAAGATCGAGGAGCTGGCCGCCCGTTCGCGGGCCGCCGGCTTCGAGCTGCGCGAACGCCTCTGCGTCTACCCGGAGTTCGTCCGGCGCGGCGAGCCCTGGCTCGACCCCCGGCTCCTCCCGCACGTCCGCGCCCTCGCCGACCCCGAGACCGGTCTCGCGAACCCCGACGCGCCCGTCCGCGGCCTGCCCTGGCAGGAGCCCGACGAGGCCTTCACCGCCACCGGCCGCACGGACCTGCACACCGCCATCGACACCGAGGGCCGCACGTCCGACCGGCGCGAGGACTTCGACGACGTGTACGGCGACTGGGACGCGCTCCGCGAGGCCGCCGCCCCCGGGATGGTCCCCGAGCGCGTCGACGCCGACGTGCGCGAGGCACTGCGCACGGCCGCCGACGACCCGACCAGGCTCACCGACGCCCAGGCGCTCGCCCTGCTGCACGCGGACGGCCCGGCCCTCGACGCCCTGACCCGCGTCGCGGACGACGTCCGCGCCTCGGCGGTCGGCGACGAGGTCACGTACGTCGTCACCCGCAACATCAACTTCACCAACGTCTGCTACACCGGCTGCCGTTTCTGTGCCTTCGCACAGCGGCGCACCGACGCCGACGCGTACACCCTCTCCCTCGACCAGGTCGCGGACCGCGCCCAGCAGGCCTGGGACGTCGGCGCCGTCGAGGTCTGCATGCAGGGCGGCATCCACCCCGACCTGCCCGGCACGGCCTACTTCGACATCGCGCGCGCGGTGAAGGAACGGGTCCCCGGGATGCACGTGCACGCCTTCTCCCCGATGGAGGTCGTCAACGGGGCTTCCCGCACCGGCCTCTCCATCCGCGAGTGGCTCACGGCGGCGAAGGAGGCGGGCCTCGACTCCATCCCCGGCACGGCGGCGGAGATCCTGGACGACGAGGTCCGCTGGGTGCTGACGAAGGGCAAGCTGCCGACGGCGACGTGGATCGAGGTCGTCAGGACGGCCCACGACCTGGGCATCCGCTCCTCGTCGACGATGATGTACGGGCACGTGGACCAGCCCCGGCACTGGCTCGGCCACTTCCGCACCCTCTCCCGCATCCAGCAGGAGACCGGCGGCTTCACGGAGTTCGTGACCCTCCCCTTCATCCACACCAACGCGCCCGTCTACCTCGCGGGCATCGCCCGCCCGGGCCCGACGGTCCGCGACAACCGCGCGGTGACGGCCATGGCCCGCCTGTTGCTGCACCCCTGGATCCCCAACATCCAGACCAGCTGGGTGAAGCTGGGCGCGGAGGGCGCGGCCGAGATGCTCCGCTCGGGAGCCAACGACCTCGGCGGGACGCTGATGGAGGAGACCATCTCCCGGATGGCGGGCTCCGGCTACGGCTCGTACCGCTCGATCCGGGACCTGGAGGCGATCGCGGAGGCGGCGGGACGGCCGTCCCGGGCCCGGACGACGCTGTACGGGGCGGTGCCGGAGGAGCGCCGGCGCACGGCCCGCGCCTCGGACGGCCACCTCCCGACCCTCCTGCCGGTCCTGCCCCAGCAGTAGCCCCCGCCCGTGCGGGCCGCGCCCTGCGGGGCGGTGCCCCCGCCCGTGCGAGCCCGCGCCCGGCGGGGCGGACCCCACCCGCCGTGTGGGCAATCGTCCCGCTGGGGCGGGACGGGTGGGCACACGGGACGGCGCCCTTCAGCGGCGCCTCCGCGTTCCGCGCCTGAACCCGCACCCCGTGTGCGGCGCACCGGTGGTGAACGTGCAGGCGCACCAGCCTCTGGCGCCGGCAGGGCGCGGGTCCGTTGTGCCCACCCGTTCCGCCCCAGCGGAACGACTGCCCACAACGGGGGCGCGAGGGTGGGCACCGCCCCAGCGGGGCGACGCCCACAACGGCGGGGCACCGCCCGGCGGGCGCGCCCACAGCGGCGGGGCGGCGCCCGTCGTGAGGGGGGGGAACGGGGGCAAACGGGGACCGAAGGGTGTCCGGTCGCATAACGTTCCGCGCCCCGAACGCACGTACCCGGTCCATTACAGTGCTGCGCAGACCGGTAGACGGGGGGAGGGCACGACGTGGCCACGACAGCCGCAGCCGTGTGGGGCCGCGCCGAACAGCAGGACTTCCGGGCCCGCGTCAGGGGCTGCCTGCTCGGCGGCGCCCTCGGCGACGCGCTCGGCGCGCCCGCCGACGGACACGCCCTCGCCGCCCTCCGCGAGGCCCACGGACCTGACGGACTCGCGGACCCGGTGCCCGCCTTCGGCCGCCGCGGCGCCGTCACCGCCGCGACCCAGATGGCCCTGTTCACCGTGGACGGCCTCATCAGGGCCCAGGTCCGCCGGGACACGGGCGCCTGGCACCCGCCGACCGACGTGCACCGGGCCCATCTGCGCTGGGCGGCCACCCAGCGCGACTGGGGCCCGGACGAGCGCCGCAAGGACAACGGCTGGCTGGCCCACGAGGAGTGGCTCTACGCCCGCCGCAATCCGCCCCGCGCCTGCCTCACCGGTCTCGGCGACGAGGTCCTCGGCACGCTCGACCGGCCGAAGAACCCGGACGCGCGGGACTCCGGGGCCCTGCCCCGCTCCGCCCCCTTCGGGCTGCTCGTCGGCTGGGAGCCGCAACTGGTGTGCCAGCTGGCGGTGGAGTGCGCGGCGCAGACGCACGGCGCCCCGGAGGCGGGCCTCGCGGCGGGCGCCTTCGCGGTCACCGTCCACGGCCTCGCGCGCGGCGGCCCGGTGGAGGCGGCGGTGGCCCGCGCCCTGGAGCAGCTCGCGGCGCGCCCCGGTCACGAGCCGGTGACCGAGGCGTTGAGGGCCGCGCTGGCCGCCGTACGGGAGGGGGTGCCGGACGCGGACCGGGTGACGGCTCTCGGGGCCGGTGAGGACCGGGCCGAGGGGCAGTTGGCGGCGGCGGTCTACTGCGCGCTGGTCGGCGAGGACGTACGGCACGGGCTGCGGCTCGCGGTGAACCACGACGGGCCCTCGTCGGTGACGGGCGCGCTCACGGGTGCGCTGCTGGGGGCCCTGCACGGCGAGACGGCCCTCCCGCCGGCCTGGCTGGCCGAGCTGGAGGGCCGTTCGACGGTCCTGGAGCTCGCGGACGACTTCGCGATGGAGATGACCCAGGGAGCGGCCCTGCACAGCGCGACGGAGTCGTCCCCGGGCTGGCTGGCCCGTTATCCGAGGGGCTGATCGGTCCGTGCTCCCGGCTGCGCGGGGCGGCGTCCCCGTCCGGTCCGAGCCGGTCGAGGAGCGCGTCCCGCTCCGGGGTGTCCTCCGGCTCCACGTACTTGACGAGGACGTACGGGAGGAGCGAGGTCCCCGCCGGCGGTGACGGACCGGCGGGCGTCGGCGGTGAACCGCACGGTCTGACGGTCGTCCTCGCGGGATGTGAGGCGCGGGGTGCCCATGCGCCGGCGTCCGCCCTTCAACCCGTCGCAGAAGTCGCGGTGGGCGGCATCCAGGTCCCGAAGGGACTGCTGCGGTACGACGGGGGACATGCGCGCACACCTGTGCATCAACGAGTGAACGGGTTCAGCGCATCAGCTCCCCGGCGTTGACCAGCAGCGACTGCCCCGTCACGGCCCGCGCCCGGTCCGAGGCGAGGAAGACCGCCGCCTCCGCCACGTCCCCGTCCGTCGCGAGTTCGGGCAGTGCCATCCGCTCGGTGAGCCGGGCGAGCACCTCGGCCTCCGGCACCCCCTCGGTGTGGGCGGCGAACCGCACGTACGCCTGGACCGGCGGCCCCCACATCCAGCCCGGCAGCACGGTGTTGACCCGGATCCGGTGCGGCCCCAGCTCGTGCGCGAGCGAGTACATGGCCGAGGTCAGCGCCCCCTTCGAGGCCGCGTACGCCGCCTGCCGCACCTGCGAGGGCGCGGCGACGGCCGACTGCGTCCCGATCAGCACCACCGAGCCCCCGCCCTCCTTCAGCGCCGGCAGACAGGCCCGGGTCATCCGCAGCGTGCCGAGCAGATTGACGTCGAGGACTCCCTGCCAGGTCCCGAAGTCGGCGTCCTCCAGGCCACCGAAATAGGAGTCCCAGGCGGCGACGTGGACGACCGCGTCGATCCCGCCGAAGCGCTCGACGGCGAGCGCGGCGAGGGCCTCGCACTGCTCCTCGTCGGTGATGTCCGTGACCCGGTAGGCGGTGCGGCGGCCCTCCGGGTCGATCTCCGCCGCGGACTTGGCGAGGTTGGCCTCGGTGCGGGCGCCGAGCACCGCGTTGCCCCCGTCCCGTACCACCGTCTCCGCGATCCGGTGCCCGAGCCCGGCACCGACCCCCGACACGACGACCGTCTTCCCCTGGAGCAGCATCCGGACCCTCCTCGACCCTGGCCAAGCATCTGACGGTCCGTCAGAGTAGGACTCCGTCACCGACATGGGAAGACACGGGAAGGGGTACGAGAGTGAGCGAGGAGACCCGCAGCGAGACGTACGCGGAACTGGCGGCCGTCGGCCCGTACGGGGTCCGACCCGGCCACGCGCTGATCACCATGGTCGAACCGCACCCGGGCCACGAGTACGCCTACAACCGCTGGTACGAGGACGACCACTACTACGCGGGCGCCATGGCGATGCCCTGGATGTACGCCGGCCGGCGCTGGGTCGCCACCCGCGAACTCCAGGAGCTGCGGCGCCCGGAGAAGTCCGCCGTCGCCCAGCCGGTCACCGCCGGCTGCTACCTCTCCACGTACTGGATCACCGAGGGCCGCTACGACGACCACATGAAGTGGACGGTCGGCATCAACAAACGGCTCAATCGCGACGCCCGCGTCCACCACGAGCGCACCCACGTCTTCACCTCGTTCCAGAACCACGAGGCGACCGTCTACCGCGACGGGGCGGCGGGCCCGCGCGACTTCCACGCCCTCGACCACCCCTATGCCGGGCTGATCCTCCAGGTGATCGACGCCGACGGCCCGGAGCGGCGGGCGGAACTCCTCGACCGCCTGCGCACCCGCGACCTGCCCCGCCGTCTCGCCGGCTCACCGGCGGCTCTGGTGACGCTCTTCCGCCCCACCCCGCTGCCCGGCGACCGCATGACGTACGTGAAGCAGGTCGAGGGCGTCGACACCCGGCTGACCCTGCTCTGGTTCCTGGAGCGGGACCCCCGCGCGTGCTGGACGGAGCACTTCGCGGACCTGGAGTCCCTGGGCGGCCCCGACGGCCGGGTGGAACTGGTCGCCCCCTTCATCCCGACGGTCCCGGGCACGGACCGCTACGTGGACGAGCTGCGCTGAGGCCCCCGGGCCTCCGGGCAAAGGCCGAGCCCCCTCGGCCAGGACGGCGGACCGGTCGAGAGGGCTCATTCGTACTGCCGGCGACGGCGTGCACCGGGGCTCAGAGGGCCCCGTTGCTCACCTCGCCGACGAAGGCGTTCCACGATCCCGGACCGAAAGAGAGGGACGGACCCTCGGGCGCCTTGGAGTCCCGCACCGCGATCGCGGCCATGACGGGGGACTTCACTTCGACGCAGGCCCCGTTCCCACCCGAGTACGAGGACTTCGTCCAGGTGTCCGTACCACCCTGAATAATCGCCATGCTGCTCACTCCGGTTCTGCCGAGTAGTGTGTCGCGCCAACGTTCTTGATGGCGTGATCGACGCTACTCGCCGGTCCCGCCCGACGGGACCGGCGTTCACACGTCCGAGTGGCATATTCCAACTGGGCTTCCGTGCAAGCGATCACGGGGTGTACGGTGCCTGCCCCGCCTGCCGGTGGTCAGCCCTGGGCGTGCTTCTTCGCCATCTTCGAGATGAACTCCCGCGTCTGCTCCACGTTCAGCGCCTGCGCCCTGAGGTGCTCGTACATGACGGAGTACTTGCCGACGTCCTGCGCCTTCTCCAGGTACAGATCGCTCGTCACGCCCTCGATGTAGACGACGCTGGAGTCCGAGGTGTCCGGGAACTCCAGGATCGAGTACTGCCCGCTGATCCCCGGATGCGCGCCCATCTCGAACGGGATCACCTGCACGGTGACGTGCGGCAGGTGCGACTGCTCGATCAGGTGCTCCAGCTGGTCGACCATCAGCTGCCGGCTGCCCACGATCCGGTGCAGCGCGCCCTCGTCGATCACCGCCCACAACCGCAGCGGACGCTCCTCGTCCCGGATCCGGTCCTGGCGGCGGGTCCGGACGGTGACCCGCTTCTCGATCTCCGCCGGCGTCGACTCCGGCATCGCGCCGGAGATCACGGCCTCCGCGTACGCGGGGGTCTGGAGCAGGCCCGGGATGATCTGCGACTCGTACATCCGCAGGCTCTCCGCGTCCGTCTCCAGACCGATGTAGACGCTGTACGGGATGTCGCCGAAGGCGTGCCACCAGCCCTGCTGGCGCGAGTCCTTGGCCATCTGCATGAGGGAGTCGACCATGCGCTCGTCCTCGACCTCGTACACGCCGCACAGGTCCCGGACGTCACGCTGGCTGATGGAGCGACGGCCGTTCTCCAGCCGGCTGATCTTGGACTGGGAGACGAGAAGGCGCTCGGCGACCTGCTCGGCCGTCATGTTCTTCGCCTCGCGGAGCTTGCGCAGCTCCTGGCCCAATCGGCGTCGCCTGACGGTGGGGTTGACGTTGGACGCCACGGAAACTGCACCTCCGGCTGTCTGCTGCGTAGCTGTGAGTACCTACCGCTTGGCAGACTGCCACCAATGGCCGGGTGCGCGCTGGGAAAACAGGACAACGCACGTGCGCGGGGCGGCCGTCCAGACCGCCCCGCACACCTGTGCGGCTCCCGGAGTGGTTCCAGGTGGTTCGTGGTGCTGGTTCATGGTGGTGCGTGGTGCGTGGTGCTCGTACTGGTGCTGCTCGTCGCGCGGTCGTGTCCGCGTCCGTGATCAGTGCGCGGCCGCGCGGGCCATGCTGCCGCGAGGCTGCGCCGGGACGCCCGCGGCGCTCCGGCGCGGCTGTGCCGCCGCACCGTTCTGGACGTCCATCACGGCGTGCGCCACGAGTCCGCCCATCGGGTCGTGCCGGATCAGGTCGCGCAGCCGGGACCGCGACGACCGTCCTTCGTTGCCGGGGTAGAGGTGCTTGCCGAGACCGACCGCATGGGCCAGCGCGGCAAGCGCCGCGGTCCGCGGGTCCGGCGGTACGCCGGTGCGGATCGCACTGTCCAGCCGGGCACGGATCTCCCGACTGATCGCCGTGTCGGTCGCCTGGTAGCGAGTCGTCGGCAACACCCCGCACATCTGGCCCTCCACGGCATGCACCATGCCGCATCGCTCCAGATGCGAGAGATACGTCTGACGGAGCCCCAGCCGGGGCCCGCCGATCCAGTGGACGGCCCGAACCGGACTGCCGCGCCTGCGCAGCAGTTCCAGTGCGGAGTCCAGTGTCGGATCTCCGGTCGGCCGTGGCATCACCACGGCGATACGATCCCCGTCAGGGGCTATCCGGCCTGCCAGAGCCAGCTCCACTAGCTGTGCTCCGGCCAGACCGAGGTCGAGCGACTGCGGCTGCGCTGTGGTACCCGTGGTCGGGTCCAGAGCGAGCAGCAGAAGCTCTTCCGGAATAGTTCTGCGGCTCCTGCCCATCCATGCCTCCCCGCGTGGATGAATGACAGGGTGACCCCTCTCACATTCATCTGTCGAGAGTGCCTGGATGGTTCATCCGGGAACCGGTAGGTATGTCGTTCTCGTCTAGCACGGGAGCCAAGGGGTTCACACAGGACACTGGTAGACGGTTCGGACGTACGTATGACGCATGGAGGAGGCACGGTGGCGGGCGAGTCCCCCGACAAGGCGGAGCAGGGGTCGTCTCAGGAGACGGCGGCCTCGGGCGGCGGCAGCCGGGATCCTCGGCTTTCCGTGCTCCGCGGGTCAGAGTCCTCGCCGTCCTCGGCGGTCCGGGTGGACCAGCCGACGGCCGTGTTCAAGACCCTGACGCCGCGTACGCCCGAGGACGACGGGCCGAAGGCGGACGCGGAGACGGACGCGGAGACGGGGACGGACGCGGAGTCCGGGGCTGAGCCCGGCGCGGAAGGCGACCGCCTGAAGGCGGCCGTGGCGGCGTGGGTCGCGACGGAGGAGGAGCCGGAGAGGTCGGACAAGTCGGAGAAGGGGAAGGCGTCGGAGGCGTCGGCCGACGAGGCGGAGCCGGAGGCCGGGCCCGAGGAGGCCGACGAGGCCGCGCCTGAGGACGAGACCGGGGCCGGCGACTCCGAGGACGAGGACGAGCCGCAGGACGACGAGTCCGACGAGACGGGCGAGGAGCCCGTCGAGGCCGTCGAGGACAAGGCGTCGGTAGAGGACGCAGAAGACGCAGGGGACGAAGGGGACGCCGAGAAGGCCGAGGAGGCCGAGGGAACCGAGGGAGCCGAGGGCAAGGCGCCCTCCGCTTCCTGGTTCGCCGCGCGGAAGGCGGCTGCCGACGAGAAGCCGGCGAAGCCCTCGGAAGCCGCCGAGTCCTCGGACGCGACCGACGCCGCCGAGTCCTCGGACGCGACCGACGCCGCCGACTCCTCGGACGCGACCGACTCTTCGGATTCCTCCGGTTCCCCCGACTCCTCCCGTCCCTCCAAGGACGAGGAGCCCGTCGACCAGCCGACGACCATGTTCAAGATGGTCCGTCCGCCCGTCGTGGACCAGCCGACGACCGCCCTGAAGCTCCCTTCCGGTCCGGCCGCGGACTCCGACAGCGAGCGCACCAGTGTCTTCCGCGCGCTGCGCCCCGACATCCCGGCCGAGCAGAAGGCCGAGAAGGCCGAGAAGGCGGCGCAGGAGGCCGCCAAGGCCTCCGCCGCCCCGGCGGCCGCTCCCAAGGCCCCTGAGGCCCCCAAGGCCCCCGCGTCCAAGGAATCCGCCCCCAAGGTGCCCGCCGCGCTCGCCGAGCCGGAGCGGACCCGGCAGCAGCCGCTGCCGCCGCTGCCTCCGCTCGACCTGCTCGCGGAGCTGACGAACACCCCGCCCCCGCCGCCGAGCCCGCTGCGGACGGCCCTGAGACGGGTACGGATCTGGACCCCGCTGGTCCTGCTCCTCCTGATCGTCTTTGCGATCGTGCAGATGGTCCGCCCGCTGCCCGCACCCGCGCTGACGCTGTCGGCCGAGCCGACGTTCACCTTCGGCGGCGGCAAGCTGCAGATGCCGTGGCCCGGCGAGGGACAGGGCGCCGTCGAGGTCGAGGGCGTCGGTTCCATGGGCCTGTACGGAGCGCAGAAGCCGGCTCCGATCGCGTCCGTGACCAAGACGATGACGGCGTACGTGATCCTCCGCGACCACCCGATCAAGGGGAAGCAGACGGGGCCCGAGATCACGATCGACAAGAAGGCCGCCGACCAGGGGAAGCACGCGTCGGAGTCGACGGCGCCGGTCCAGGAGAACCAGACCTACACGGAGAAGGAGCTCCTGGAGCTCCTGATGATCCCCTCCGCGAACAACGTGGCCCGGCTGCTCGCGCGCTGGGACGCCGGCTCGGAGGCCGCGTTCGTCGAGAAGATGAACGCCGCCGCGAAGGACCTGGGCATGACCCAGTCCACGTACACCGACCCGTCCGGCCTCCTCGACAGCACCATGTCGACCCCGCAGGACCAGCTGAAGCTGGCGAAGGCGGTCATGCAGTACGACGTGTTCCGCGAGATCGTGAACATGCCGAACGTGACGGTGGACGGCATCCCCGGCCGGATCGAGAACAACAACAGGATCCTGCTCGAACCCGGTGTGAGCGGCATCAAGACCGGCTCCTCGACCCCGGCCGGCGGCAACCTGCTCTGGGCGGCGAACACCGTCGTCGACGGCCAGAACCGCCGCGTCCTCGGCATCGTCATGGGGGCCAAGAACGCCAAGATCCTCAACGACAAGCTGGACCTCGCCATCGACTACAGCCTCAAGCTGATCCAGCAGGCCCAGAAGGACGTCACCTCGACCGCCGTGGTCAAGAAGGGCCAGGTCCTCGGCTACGTGGACGACGGCCTCGGCGGCCGGACCCCGGTCGTGGCCACCAAGGAGCTCAAGGCGGTCGGCTGGCCGGGCCTGGAAGTGAAGCTGGAGCTCACGGACGGCGGAAAGGCCCTCCCGCACTCCGGCAAGGCGGGCGACATCGTCGGTCAGGTGTCCATCGGCACCGGCACCGGCAAGGTCAGCTCCCCGGTCGCCCTGAAGGCCGACCTGGTGGAGCCCGGCTTCGACAAGAAGCTGACCCGTCTGGGCTGAGGCCACCCGATCGGCCCCATCCGCTCGGCCGGGCGCCCCGGATTCTCCGGGGCGCCCGGCTGTTAGCGTCTCCGGGGGTGAGAAGGACGCGTGACCTACGCGAGAAGCGAGCAGCGCGACGGGCAGCAGCACGGGAAAGGGCCGTAGTGACCACCGCCGAGCCGACACGCGCCGACCGCGCGGACTCCGACCCCGACGTCTACCGTGATGCCCATGAAGCTCGTGACACCGACGGCGGCTCGACCACGGATATCGGACCCTCTTCGCTCTCGCGAATAGTGCTTCCGACGCAGCGGCCCGCCCCGGCACCGTCACCGGTCCCGGCGCCGCCCGCCACCGCCCCCGCCCGTGCCCCACGGCGCAAGCGCCGCTACACGGTCATGGCGGCCACCGGGCTCGCCGCCCTCACCCACGTCCTGTGGTTCTTCTTCTTCGCGAACAGCGGCGGGGACCTGGCCGCGCAGGACGCCTGGGCCGAGTTCGTCGGACGGCACCCGGACTCCGCGTACAACCTGGCCTGGTACGGCGGGATGCACCCCGTCTCGTACAGCGTGGTCTCGCCCTACCTGATGTCGGTGCTCGGCGTCCGCAGCACGATGATGGTCGCGGGGACGCTGTCGGCCGGCCTGACCGCGCTGATCCTGGTGCGGGTGCGGACGGTCCGCAACCCGCTGGTCTGCTCGATCGCGGGCGTCTTCGCCTTCCTCTGCAACGCGCTCTCGGGCCGGGTGACCTTCGGCCTCGGCATGATGTTCGCGCTCGGCGCGGTCGCCGCCGTCTTCTGCTGGCCGTACCGCTGGCGTCGCAAACGCTGGGCGAAGGCGGCGGTCGCCGCCCCGCTGGCCGGTCTGGCGACGGCGTGCAGCCCGGTCGCGGGCCTGTTCCTCGGGATCGCGGCGGCGGCGCTGTTCCTGAACAAACGGCGCCCCGGCGCGTACGCCCTGGGCCTCGCCCCGGTCGCGGTGGTCGCCCTCTCCTCCTGGCTCTTCCCCTTCTCCGGCACGCAGCCGATGGCCTTCGGCTCGACGGCGCTGCCGCTCCTCTTCGGAGTCCTCACCTTCCTCCTCGTCCCGAAGGCCTGGCGAACGGTCCGCACGGCGGCGGCGGTCTACACGATCGGCACGCTGCTGACCTGGCTGATCGACTCCCAGATCGGCTCGAACATCTCCCGGCTGCCGATGCTCTTCGCGGGCGTGGTGCTGCTCGCGGCCCTGCCGTACACGGCGCCGCGCTCACGCCGCTGGTACGCGCTGCTGCTCGCCGTCGCGGGACTGAACTTCTGGATCGGCTTCAAGGGCGTCGACGACGTCATCCGCACCGCGCCGGACGCGTCCTGGGCGCGCGAGCTCGCGCCGCTCGTCAACCAGCTCCAGGTCCGGGACGCGGGCAAGGCGCGGGTCGAGGTCGTACCGGCGTCCAGCCACCGCGAGTCCTCCGCGCTCAGCCCGTACATCAACCTGGCGCGCGGCTGGAACCGCCAGGCGGACATGGAGCGCAACCCCCTCTTCTACGACGACACGCTGAACGCCGTGAACTACCGGGACTGGCTCCACCGCTGGGCCGTCCACTACGTCGTCCTGCCCACCGGAGCCCCCGACTCGGGCGCCGAGCAGGAGGCGGAGCTGGTCGGCGAGGGCCTGCCGTACCTGAAGCAGGTCTGGTCGGACGAGAACTGGCGGCTGTACGAGGTGCAGAACCCGACTCCTCTCGCCGACCCGCCGGCCGAGGTGCAGAGCGCCGAGGAGAACGAGGTCGTGATCCGGGTCGACCGCCCCGGCCGGGTCCTGATCCGCGTCCCGTACTCGCCCTGGCTCGCCCTCATGGACGAGCACGGCGGCAAGATCGAACCGCCGAAGGAGACGGAGGCCTCGAAGCTGGCCCGCGAGGTCTCGGAGACCGAACTCCCCAAGGTCTTCGCCAACGAGAAGGGCTGCCTCTTCAAGGCCGAGGCGGACCTGGAGGGCGACGAATGGACGGAACTCGTCGCCCCGAAGGCGGGCG
Organism: Streptomyces sp. NPDC053513; assembly: GCF_044544765.1. Taxonomy (NCBI): domain Bacteria; kingdom Bacillati; phylum Actinomycetota; class Actinomycetes; order Kitasatosporales; family Streptomycetaceae; genus Streptomyces; species Streptomyces sp. NPDC053513. Next base: position 17,198 of record NZ_JBITXP010000021.1, on the reverse strand, counting down.
TGTACCGCCTGGGAGCCCCCTACAAACTCTCGCGCGGCACGGCCTGCCCGGAAGAACTCCGCTGACCGCATCACTCCACGTAATCGAGTGACTCCATGCGGCTAGGATGCACGGACCCCGCCGCGGCCGCGCGGCGGACCGAGACAAGGGCATCCGCATGGCCATCATCGTCACCTTCGACCTGCCTGGCGCCGGCCAGGACCTCTACGACACGGTCATCGAGCGAGTGACCGCCGGAAAGGGCTTCACGCGGTTCGCGGACGTGGGGGACCCGGGCCTCGTCTCCCACGCGGCGGGACCGGTCGAGGGAGGGTTCCGGGTGACCGAGGTCTGGGAGAGCGCGGAGGCCCTCGAAGCCCACGCGAAGACCTTCGGCCCGATCCTGGCCGCCCTCGGCCACGCCGACCTGCGGCCCACGATCATCCCGGCCCACAACGTCGTCGTCCGCTAGGCCCGCTCGCCGCACCCGGCGAGAAGCGCGAGAAGACACAAGAAGCGCGAGAAGCAGGAGAAGGCACGAGAAAGGGGCAGGCACTGACACCAGTGCCTGCCCCTTCACCCTGTGCCCCCGGCAGGATTCGAACCTGCGACACCCGCTTTAGGAGAGCGGTGCTCTATCCCCTGAGCTACGAAGGCGTTGACCGCAGACAGCGTAGCGGATGAGGGTGACGTGGGTCGCCCCCGTTGCCGTCGGGTGCCGTCGGGTGCCGGCTCCCTGCCGGGCCGTCGTGGACATCGACCGGTGATCCGGGAAGGATGACGAGCGGCCGCCGGCCCGGCCGGTGGCCGCTCGTGTTCTCCGGTCCGGACGGGAGGTCCTGGTGGCGACGGCAGGTGGGGTGGAGCGGCTCCTCGCGCCCGGGGCGCCCTTCGCGGTCGAGGACGGGGTGTACTCCGGCGGGCCGCGGACGCTGCGCGAGTTCGTCGAGGTGACCTGGGGCCACGGGGACCGGCCGTTCCTCGTGGCCGAGGGCGTGCGGATGTCCTACCGGGAGTTCTTCGACGCCGCCTGCGGGCTCGCGCGCCGGCTCGTCGGGGAGTACGGGCTGCGGCCGGGGGACCGGGCCGTCGTGGCCATGCGGAACCTGCCCGAGTGGCAGATCGCCTTCTGGGCCGTTCAGCTCGCCGGGCTCGTCGCCGTACCGCTCAACGCCTGGTGGACCGAGGAGGAGTTCGCGTACGCGCTCGACGACTGCTCGCCCGGTGTGCTGCTCGTCGACGGGGAGCGGGTCGGGCGGGTGCGGGCGTGGGCCGCGCGCAGCGGCGTGCCGGGGATCGTCTTCCGGGGGGAGGCCGAGGAGGGCTTCGCCGCGTACGTCGCCGACACCGATCCCCTGCCGGGGCCGCCGCCCGTCGACGTCCTGCCCGAGCACGACGCCACCATCATCTACACCTCCGGCACCACCGGCCGGCCCAAGGGGGCCGTCGCCACGCACCGCGCGCAGGTCGGGGCCGCCATGAACCCGCGGTACTTCGCCGCCGCCGCGGCCCTCGCGCGCGGGGAGGTGCAGGGGACGGGTCCGGCGATGGTGTCCCTGACCACGTTCCCGTTCTTCCACGTCGCCGCCTTCACGTCGTTCTACACCGTCATGGCGGCCGGCGGGACCCTGGTGATGATGCGGAAGTGGGACGCGGACCGGGCCCTCGGGCTGATCCGGGACGAGGGCGTCACCCATTTCGCCGGGGTTCCCACCACCGCGCTCCAGCTGCTCGACCTCGCCCGGAGGACGGGGGACCCGTTGACGAGCCTCGTGCTCCTCAGCACCGGGGGCGCCGCCGCCCCGCCCGGGATCGTCGCGGGACTCACCGAGGGGTACGGGGAGCGGATCGAGCCCCGGAACGGGTACGGGCTGACCGAGACCTGCGGCGGGGTCCTGGCGAACGTCGGCGCCGAGTACCGGGCCCATCCCGGGAGCGTCGGCCGGCCCTCGCCCGTCACCGAGGTGCGGATCGACCGGCCCGACGCCGAGGGCGTGGGGGAGCTGTGGCTGCGGGGGCAGTGTCTGATCCGCGGGTACTGGGGGAACGAGGCCGCCACCCGTGCCGCCTTCACCCCGGACGGCTGGTTCCGGACCGGTGACCTCGCCCGCGTCGACGCGGACGGGCGGGTCGCGATCGTCGACCGGCTCACCGACATGGTGATCCGCGGCGGCGAGAACGTGTACTGCGTCGAGGTCGAGGGCGTGCTGCACGAGCACCCGGACGTCGTCGACGCCGCCGTGCTCGGGGTGCCGCATCCGCTGCTCGGGGAGGAGGTCGTGGCCGTCGTGCGGCTGCGGCCCGGCGCGGACGCGGGGGGCGGGGCGGCCGAGGCGCTGCGGGCGCACGTGGGTAAGCGCCTCGCCGCCTTCAAGGTGCCCGCCCGGATCCTCGTACGGACGGAGGGACTGCCCCGGAACCCGACGGGGAAGGTCCTCAAGCGGGAGCTGCGGGACGCGGTCGCCGGAAGCCTCGGAGGTCTCGGAGGCCTCGACGCCGGGTGATCCGGACCCGCGCGGCGAGCCGGAGCGAGGCCCCGTCGCGCGGTGGTCCGGGCCCGTGCCGAGTGCGCCGGAGGACTCGGAGGCCTCAGCGCCGGGTGATCCGGACCCGGTACGCGCCGGTCTCGTCCTCGTCGAGGACGGTGATCCGGATGCCGTTGGCGTGGTCCGTGAAGCTCTCGCCGGGGCCGTACGGCGCGTCCGACAGTTCCGCGTGGACGTTGGCCCGGCGGGTGCAGCCGCCGCTGGCCCGGTCGCTGTCGGCCACGGTCACCGGGCCGTGGCCGGTGTCCACGTCGGACTCCACCCGGTAGACGAGGACCCCCTGCTCGCAGACAGCCTCGTCGTTGCCGCCCTTGCTGCGGACCTCGACGGCGTAGCCGGAGGTGCCGGAGAGCGGGACGAAGGCGAGCTTGGGGCCCCCGGGCACCGCGAGCGGGGTGAGGCTGTAGTCCCCGGTCCCGGGCTTCGACGCGCAGCTGACCTGGTCGTTGTCGAGCCAGCCCAGCTTCCACTTGTGCCAGGCGAGGAGGTCGTTGTTGGCGCCCCAGTCCTCGGACATGATGTCCCAGTGCCCGACGGTGCCGCCGCCGTCGGAGGTGTAGAGGTCGGGCAGGCCGAAGACGTGGCCGTTCTCGTGAGGCAGGACCCGGTAGCCGGTCTCGGCGAAGCTGCCGGAGCCGTCGTCCTGGCGGCTGTAGACGAAGGACGTGTTGGCGAGCGGAACGCCGTCGGCGTAGGGGGCGTCGTCGTTTCCGGAGAAGGTCACGGACAGGACGGTGTCGAGGGCGGAGGGCCCGGCGTTCGGGGTGACGAGGACGTTGACCAGGTCGTAGGCGCTGAAGTCCACCCGGGCGTCGGCGGCCTTCACGATGTCCTCGACGAGGGAGCGGTAGCCCGGTTCGTACGGTGAGCCGCGCTCGATCCCGTACGAGGAGAACGGTCGGGGCATCCGCAGCCAGTCGGGTATCGGCGCCTCGGCCTGGTAGTGCAGCCGCCCGTACGAGCTGGTGCGGAACCAGTCGGCGGTCTGCGGGAAGAACTCCCGGAAGCGGCCCATCGCCGTCCCGTCCCCGGGGGCGTCGGAGAAGTCGATCATCAGGTTGAGGGCCCTGACGCGGCCCGTGGAGCGCACGTATCCGGGGGCGGTGGGCAGCCCCTCCGACATCTGCACGCCCATCGTGGTGGTGATGCGGCACGGCCCCAGCTGCGCGCCGGTCGGCGCGGCGGCCACGGGGCCGGCCGAGGCGGGGGCGGGGCCCGGGAGGGTGGTGCTCGCCGAGGCGAGCAGGGTGAGGGAGAGCACCGTGGCCGCCGCCAGGGCGACGGGTCTGCGTATCCGTCGGCGGGGGTGCTGCCGGGGGTGCTCCATGCGTCGCCTCTCCGGTGGGGGCAGGTCGGCGCCGCAACCCCCTTCCGTGGGTCCGCGCTGTGCGATTCAGCCTGGAGCGCGGGGTCCGGGCGCGCGCGCCGGGTGGCCCGATCGTGGGTATTCCGGGAGGCCGACGTAATGTGAGGCAGGTCACAGAAGGGCCGGGAAATAACCGGGGACCCAGTCCCCGTTTACGCCTGTGTCGAAGCAAGTGGGGATTCACTCCCCGGATGTGTCCCCTGGGGCCGGATGTATCCCCTGGGACCGGATGTGCCCCTAAGGGTGCGCCCTCAGAAGGTGCGCCCCTGAGGGCGCGTCTCCCGGGGATGCGTCACCTGAACCCTGAGCCCTGGATCGGATGCACCCCCCGGCGAACCGGATGCATCCCTGGACGACTGTGAGGAGGTCGTGGCGTGACCAGCACCCCCGGCACCGCGCCCGCCCGTCGCGTACCGCGCCCGCGGGCCGACGCCCTGCGCAACCGCGAGCGGATCGTGACGGCGGCCCGTGAGATGTTCGTCGAGTTCGGCTCCCAGGTGCCGTACGACGAGGTCGCGCGCCGGGCCGGCGTCGGGAACGCCACGCTCTACCGGAACTTCCCCGAGCGCGCCGACCTCGTCCACGAGGTCGTCCTCTCGCTCATGGGCCGCGTCATCGAGGTCGCCGAGCGGGCCGCCGAAGAGCAGGGCGACAGCTTCGCCGCCCTCCGCCGCTTCGTCCACGGCGCCGCCGACGAGCGCGTCGGGGCCCTGTGTCCGATGCTCGAGGGCACCTTCGACAAGGACCACCCCGACCTGATCGCCGAGCGCGACCGCCTGGAGGAGGCCGTCCGGGGCCTCGTCGACCGGGCGCAGCGGGCCGGACGGCTCCGCGCCGACGTCGGCGTCGGGGACCTGATGGTGGCGCTCTCCCAGCTGACCCGCCCGCTGCCCGGTACGGGCTGCGCGTCCCTCGACCAGTTCGCCCATCGACACCTGCGGATCTTCCTCGACGGCCTGGAGGCGCCCGCCCGCTCCGAGCTGCCCGGGAAGGCCGCGACCCTGGAGGACCTGAGGCGCGACTCCTGTTCGTCGTGACCTGACCGGCGCCCTCCGCCCCACCCGCCCCACACTCCCTTACGTCCTTTTTTCACCAGTACGCGCCAAGAGGTGGCTACCCCCATGCCGAAAATCCCCGAGACGACCGCGGTCCAGGCCGACCCCGGCCGCTGGAAAGCCCTCATCTTCATCGCCCTCGCCCAGCTGATGGTCGTGCTCGACGCGACGATCGTGAACATCGCCCTGCCCTCCGCCCAGCAGGACCTGGGGATCTCGGACGGCAACCGGCAGTGGGTCATCACCGCCTACGCCCTCGCCTTCGGCGGTCTGCTCCTCTTCGGCGGCCGCATAGCCGACCTGTGGGGCCGCAAGCGGACCTTCGTCACCGGTCTGATCGGCTTCGCCGCCGCCTCCGCCCTGGGCGGGGCCGCGACCGGCGAGGCGATGATGCTCGGTGCCCGCGCGCTCCAGGGCGCCTTCGGCGCGCTCCTCGCGCCCGCCGCGCTCTCGCTGCTCGCCGTGACCTTCACCGACGCCAAGGAGCGTGCGAAGGCCTTCGGCATCTACGGCGCGATCGCCGGTGGCGGCGGCGCCGTGGGCCTGATCCTCGGCGGCTTCCTCACCGAGTACCTGAACTGGCGCTGGACCTTCTTCGTCAACATCCCGTTCGCCGTGGTCGCCGCCGTCGGCGCGTACCTCGTCGTCCGCGAGCCCGCGGGCGGCCGCAACCGCTCGCCGCTCGACATCCCCGGCGTGATCCTCTCCACCCTCGGCCTCGTCTCGCTCGTGTACGGCTTCACGCGCGCCGAGTCCGCGGGCTGGAGCGACGCCGGCACGATCGGCCTCTTCGTCGCCTCCGGCGTGCTGCTCCTCGCCTTCGCGCTCACCGAGTCGCGGGTGAAGTCCCCGCTGCTGCCGCTGCGCGTCGTGACCAACCGCAACCGCGGCGGCGTCTACCTGTCGCTGGGTCTCGCCGTCATCGCGATGTTCGGCCTGTTCCTCTTCCTGACGTACTACCTCCAGGTCGTGAAGGGGTTCTCGCCGGTCAAGACGGGCTTCGCGTTCCTGCCGATGATCGTGGGCATGATCACGGGCTCGACCCAGATCGGCACCCGCCTGATGACCCGCGTCCCGCCGCGGTTCCTGATGGCCCCGGGCTTCCTGACCGCCGGCGTCGGCATGCTGCTCCTCACCCAGCTGGAGGTCGGCTCCTCGTACGCCGGGCTGATCCTGCCCGCGCAGCTGCTCCTCGGCCTGGGCATGGGCACGGCCTTCATGCCGGCCATGTCGCTCGCGACGCTGGGCGTGGACCCGCGGGACGCCGGTGTGGCCTCCGCGATGGTCAACACCTCGCAGCAGGTCGGCGGCGCCATCGGCACGGCCCTGCTGAACACGATCGCCGCCTCGGCGACCACCGCCTACCTGACCGACCACGCCGCCGGCGCGACCACCCCGGCCGCGCAGAAGCTGCTCCAGCTCCAGGGCATGGTCGAGGGATACACGGCGGCCATCTGGTGGGCGGTCGGCATCCTGGCCGTCTCGGCCACGATCGCCTTCGTGTTCATCAACACCGGCAAGCCGGGGACCGGCCCGGTCGCCCGGTCCGGCGGGGGCGCGGACGCGGACGCGGCCGACGAGGTGAAGGTGCCGGTCATCGCGCACTGAGCGCACTGAGCGCACCGACCGCGATCCGTACGTGGCCTGCCCTGGCTCCGCAGCTCAGCGGAGCCAGGGCAGGTCCGCGTCCGCGTCCGTCGGTTCGAGGCCCTCGGCCATGACGCGCATGATCACGCCGAGCTGCTCCACCTGCTCGGGGGAGAGCCGGTCGAACATGGCCTGGCGGACGGCCGCCACGTGGCCGGGCGCGTTCCGCCGGAGGACCTCCATGCCCTCGTCCGTCAGCTGGGCGAACTGCCCGCGCTTGTCGGAGGGGCAGTCCTCGCGCCGCACCCAGCCGTTCTTCTCCAGGCGGGCGATCGCGTGGGAGAGGCGGGAGCGGGTGATCTTGGCGCTCCGGGCCAGCTCGGTCATCCGCAGCCGGCGGCGGGGGGCCTGGGAGAGCTGGACGAGGAGCCCGTAGTAGACGTGCGGCATCCCGGCGTCGCGCTGCAACTGGCGGTCGAGGTGGTCCTCCAGGAGCGTGGTGGCATGCAGGTAGGCGCGCCAGACGTGCTGCTCCTCGTCGGTCAGCCAGCGGGGTTCGGTCATGTCTCCCATGGTTCCCATCGTACGACTCATTCTTGAAAGTTGAACTATGTAGGTTTACGCTGCACCTGGAAGCTTGAAGTTTCAAGAATGGAGGCCGTCATGGACACCGCACCGGTACGGATGCCCGCCCTCTACCTGTCCCACGGCGCCCCGCCGCTCGCCGACGACCCCGTCTGGCCCGGCGAGCTCGCCGCCTGGTCCGCCGGCCTGCCGCGCCCCAAGGCGATCCTCATGGTCTCCGCCCACTGGGAAGAGGCCCCGCTCGCGCTCGGCGCCACCGAGACCGTCCCCCTCGTCTACGACTTCTGGGGCTTCCCCGAGCACTACTACCGCGTCCAGTACGCCGCCCCCGGCGCCCCGCGGCTCGCCGAGGCCGTCCGCAAGCTGCTCCGCGCGCCCGGCACCCCCGTGCAGGACATCCCCGACCGGGGGCTCGACCACGGCGCGTACGTGCCGCTCGTCGAGATGTTCCCCGGCGCCGACATCCCCGTCCTCCAGATCTCCATGCCCACCCTCGACCCGCGCCGGCTCATGGACATCGGGCGCAGGCTCGCCCCGCTGCGCGACGAGGGCGTCCTGATCGTCGGCAGCGGCTTCTTCACCCACAACCTCGCCGCCCTCCGCCACACCGGACCCGGCGTCCCCGGCTGGTCCGCCGAGTTCGACGCCTGGGGCAGCGAGGCGCTCGCCGCGCACGACGTCGACTCCCTCCTGGACTTCGAGCACAAGTCGCCCGCCGGCCGCCTCGCCCACCCGCGTACGGAACACTTCGCCCCGCTCTTCGTCACCATGGGCGCGGCGGACGCGGCCGGCGACCTCGACGCGGAGCGCTCGGTGATCGACGGCTTCTGGATGGGGCTCGCCAAGCGGTCCGTCCAGTTCGGCTGAGCCGCCCGGGTCTGTCCGGTGGATCTGTCCGGCGGGCCTGTCCGGCGGGACTAGGCGGGTGAATGTGTCCGGCGGGCCTGACCGGTGGGCCTGCCGGGTGGAGGCAACCGGAGATCGGGTCGCGGCGTCTGAAGGGGTGGCGCCGCATGTGATCGCGGTCTCACCGACGGCGTGGTCGGGAGCCGCGCGAAAGGCGCCTTTCCACCCTCCGTGCCCGGTCTGACCTGCACCTCCGTGGGTACACGCGGTATGTCCACAGAGGTGGCGGCGGCGCAGGATACTGCATGATCGCGAAAATCCATGTGCCGGGTGGGAATTCTGTCCTGATTCCAGTCGTTGTTTCCGTCGGATGCAGGGCACCCGCAAGGGTGTCGCGACCTACTCAGCAAGGGAGCACGCATGGCAACCCGTGCCGTCGCCCGTCGTCAGACCTCCGCCCAGAGCGGGGCCGCACGGGCAAGCAGCGTTCGCGCCGTGGGCGGGGAGATCGCCGACCGCGACCTGGTCGGCATGTACCTCGACGAGATCGCGCGCACGCCCCTGCTCGACGCCGCCAAGGAGGTCGAGCTCTCCCAGACGATCGAGGCGGGCGTCTACGCCCAGGAGATCCTCGACGGAGAGGTGGAGAGCGAGGCCGGCGGGGCGACCCGCGAGGAGCTCGAAGCGCTGGTCGCCGAGGGCGAGCGGGCCAAGGACCTCTTCATCAAGTCCAACCTGCGGCTCGTGGTCGCCGTCGCCCGGCGCTACCCGCGCAGCGGGCTGCCGCTGCTCGACCTGATCCAGGAGGGGAACGCGGGCCTGGTGCGCGCGGTCGAGAAGTTCGACTACGCGAAGGGCTTCAAGTTCTCCACGTACGCCACGTGGTGGATCCGCCAGGCCATCACCCGGTCCATCGCCGACCAGTCCCGGACCATCCGGCTCCCCGTCCACCTGGTGGAGGAGCTCGGCCGGATCCGGCGGGTGCAGCGCGAGTTCAACCGCGAGAACGGGCGGGAGCCCGAGCCCGCCGAGATCGCCGCCGAGCTCGGCTCGACGGCCGAGCGCGTCACCGACGTCCTGGACTGGGCGCGCGACCCCGTCTCGCTGAACATGTCGGTGGACGACGAGGGCGAGACCCAGTTCGGCGACCTGCTGGAGGACACGTCGGCGATCTCGCCCGAGCAGTCGGTCCTGACCCTGCTCCGCAGCGAGGAGCTCGACGACCTCATCGACAAGCTCGACCACCGGACGGCGTCGATCATCCGGATGCGGTACGGCATCGAGGACGGCCGCGAGCGGACGCTGACGGAGGTCGGCAAGGAGCACGGGCTGACGCGCGAGCGGATCCGTCAGATCGAGAAGCACGCGCTGCTGGAACTGAAGAAGATGGCACGCGACACGGGCTTCGACGCGGTGGCGTAGCCGCCCCGCCGCCTGCCGCCCGCGCCCCCGTGGGCCCGCGCCCTGCGGGGCGGTGCCCCTGCCCACCTCCGTGTGGGCAATCGTCCCGCTGGGGCGGGACGGGTGGGCACACGGGACGGCGCCCTTCAGCGGCGCCTCCGCGTTCCGAGCCTGGACCCGCACCACGAGCCGGGTGCACCTGGGGTGCGGGTTCAGGCACAGCAGCCTCGGGCGCCGGCAGGGCGCGGGTCCGTTGTGCCCACCCGTTCCGCCCCAGCGGAACAACTGCCCACAACGGGGCGCGGGGGTGGGCACCGCCCGGCGGGCGCAGCCCGCAACGGGGTGGGCGGGGGCACCGCCCGGCGGGTGCGCCCGCAACGGGGGCGGCGGGGGCACCGCCCCGGCGGGGGGACGCCCACAACGGTGGGGGCGCCGCCTCGCGGGTGCGTCCGTGACGGGAGCGCGGGGGTGTGGTCGTTCAGGGGTTCGTTGCTGACGCCAGTCTCGTCGACAGGTCCCGCATGTACGTGATCAGGGACTCCGGCCCGTGGACCGTGAAGTCCACGTCCATCAGCGCGAGCCGCAGCGCCAGCCACTCCACCGAGTCCGCGACCCGCGCCCGCAGCCGGCAGCGGTCCGGCCCCGTGGCCACCGGCACGAGGTGGGACGGGAGGCGCGCCACGACGAACTCGGCCGGCGCGGCGAACGACACGTCGAGGTCCACCTCGCCGTGGGCCCGCGCCATGGAGCGGGCCATATAGGTCGCGGCGTCGCCCGAGGGCAGTTCCCGCGGGGCGAACCGCGCCCCCGTCGCGAGCGGCTCGCTCACCCGGTCGACCCGGAAGGTCCGCCAGTCCTCGCGCCCCAGGTCGTACGCGACGAGGTACCAGCGCCACCCGGTCGACACCAGCCGGTACGGCTCCACGAGCCGTCTCGTCTCCGCGCCGTCCCCCGCCCGGTAGCCGAACCGCAGCCGCTCGTGCCCCGTGACCGCGCTCGCGAGCGTCGTCAGGGTGTCCGGGGCGACGGTGGCGCCGTCCCCCCGGACCAGCGGGATCGTCGCGTTCTGGAGGACGGAGACCCGGTGCCGGAGCCGCCCGGGCAGCACCTGTTCCAGCTTCGCCAGGGCCCGTACGGACGCCTCCTCGACGCCCTCGATGGCGTGCCCGGCCCCGGCGCGCAGGCCGACGGCGATCGCGACGGCCTCCTCGTCGTCGAGGAGCAGCGGCGGCATGGCCGTACCGGCGACGAGGCGGTAGCCGCCGACGGCGCCCATGGTCGCCTCGACGGGGTAGCCGAGGTCGCGGAGCCGGTCGATGTCCCGGCGGATGGTGCGCGGGGAGACCGATAGCCGTTCGGCGAGCTCGCTCCCGGGCCACTCGCGCGGCGTCTGGAGGAGCGAGAGCAGATTCAGGAGTCGTGCCGGAGTGTCCGTCATGTCTTCCAGGATGCGCTCCATCTAGGACATGACCTGACCTACATGACTTCTATCTTCTTCGTATGAGTTCACACGACGCCGCCACCGAAGCGGCCGCGGCAGGCGACAGACGGCGCTGGATCGCCCTCGCCATCGTCATGACCGCCGCCTTCATGGACCTGGTCGACGCCACGATCGTCAACATCGCGATCCCCAGCATCGAGAAGGACCTCGGGGCCTCGTTCGGGGCCATCCAGTGGATCACCGCCGGGTACGCGCTCGCGTTCGCCGCCGGTCTGATCACCGGCGGGCGGCTCGGCGACATCTACGGCCGCAAGCGCCTCTTCCTCCTCGGCACCGCCGGCTTCACCCTCGCCTCGGCGCTCTGCGGCTTCGCTGCCAACCAGGAGATGCTGGTCGGCTCCCGCCTGCTCCAGGGCGCGGCGGCCGCGATGATGGTGCCGCAGGTCCTGTCGATCATCCACGTCACCTTCCCGGCGCACGAGCGCGGCAAGGTCTTCGGGATGTTCGGCGCGATCATCGGTCTCGGCGCGGTCTCGGGCCCGCTGCTGGGCGCGCTGCTCACCCAGTGGAACATCGCGGGCCTGGAGTGGCGTCCGATCTTCCTGATCAACCTGCCGGTCGGCGTCGCGGCCCTGATCCTGGGCCGCAGGTTCATCACCGAGTCGAAGGCGCCGAAGGCGCTCAGGCTCGACATGGTCGGTGTGCTCCTCGTGACGGCCGCGCTGCTGATGCTGGTCTACCCGCTGACGCGCGGCCGTGAGCTGGACTGGCCGCTCTGGGGCCACCTGATGATGGCCGGCAGCCTGCTCGTCTTCGGCGCGCTCGTGGCGTACGAGAAGCACAAGACGAAGAAGGACGGTTCGCCGCTCGTCGAGCTGTCGCTGTTCAAGGTGAAGAGCTTCGCGGCCGGCATCGCGGTGCAGCTGACCTTCGGTGTCGTGCTCGGCATCTTCTTCCTGGTCTGGACGCTCTACATGCAGATCGGGCTCGGCTGGAGCCCGCTGAAGGCCGGTCTGACCGGGGTGCCCTTCTCGATCGCGGTCTCGACGGCCGCGGGCATGTCCGTGCAGAAGCTGGTGCCGCGCTTCGGCCGGAAGGTGCTCCAGGCGGGCGCGCTGACGATGATCGCGGGCATCCTGCTCTACTTCTTCGTGGCCGGGCGGTACGGGACCGGGATCCACTCCTGGCAGATGATCCCGCCGCTGGTGGTCATGGGTCTCGGCATGGGCCTGATCGTGGCGCCGCTGACGGACGCGGTGCTCTCGGAGGTGCCGAGGGAGCACGCCGGTTCGGCCTCGGGCCTGATCAACACGACCGGGCAGATGGGCAACGCGCTGGGCCTCGGCCTGGTGTCGGTGGTCTTCTTCGGCCAGATCGACGACGAGCGGCTCGCCAAGGCCCCGGCCGAGGTGGGGACGGCGTTCACGAACGCCTTCCAGAACTCCCTGGGCTGGGCGGCCGGTGTGCTCGCCCTGATCTTCCTGGTGATGTTCGCGCTGCCGTCGAAGCCGAAGCAGCACCTGGAGGGCGGCGGCGACGAGGCGGAGGACGCCGCCCCGGAGACCGAGAAGGAGCCGGCGCTCGCGCACTGACCCCTTCGTGACGGGAGGGTCGGAACCGGGAGGGGCGGTGCGCGTCACGAGCGCACCGCCCCTCAGCGGCATCAGGTCACTTGTGCGCCTTCGCGGCGTGGTGCGGCCTGCCGGAGTGCGCGTGCTTCGTCAGGAACCTGTTGGTGCTGTTCTTCGCCGTCGGCTGGAGGCCGGTGGGCGGCGGCGTCAGCAGGACCCAGCGGCCCCGGGGGTAGTCGGGGCTCAGGGGGTCGGTGGTGACGGTGGCGCAGTTGAGCGTGTTCGGCGAACCCGGAACCACCACGCACCGGAACTCGTACACCTGGCCGCCGGTGGTGAGCACCTGCACCGAGAGGTCGTTGTTGTGCTCGGCGACGGAGACCGAGCACGTGCCGGCCGGGGCCCCGGGAAGAGGGGTCCAGACGAAGTTCGTGGGCCTGGGTGTCAGGTCCCGGATGCCCACGGCCACCGCGCCGTTGTTGGTGGCGGCCTTGTACTCGCGACCGGCATCGTTCCGCACGGCGTCGATGTCGTTGCACGTGGCCGGTCCGGGCGGGCCCTGCTCGCCCGTGTCGCCCTGAGGTCCCTGGACGCCCTGCGGGCCCTGGGGCCCGGTCGGTCCCTGAGCTCCTGCCGGTCCGGCCGGGCCCACCGAGCCTGCCGGTCCTGCCGGTCCTGCCGGTCCCGCCGGTCCTGTGGCGCCGGTGTCGCCCTTCGGGCCTGCCGGTCCCGCCGGACCCGTGGCGCCGGTGTCGCCCTTGGGCCCCGCCGGGCCTGCCGGTCCGGGAGGTCCGGGCGGTCCAGGAGGTCCGGGCGGGCCGGCGTGGCCGTCGCAGCCGCCGTAGCCGTCGTCGTCGGTCAGGACGGCCCGGTCGCGCGCCCCGCGGTCCGTCGCGTGCCGGATCTGCCCGTCGACGTACGCCCTGATCTCGCCGACGTCGTGCGGAGGGTGGTGGCCCTCGTGGTGCGGCGGGCCGTCCGGACACTCGTCGTCGGTCATCGGGACGGCGGTGCTCAGGGTGGTGGGCCGGCCGGGGCTGTTCGCCGGGGCGGCCGGACCCGCCATGCCCGTCAGGACGAGGGCGAGAGAGGCGACGGCCCCGCTGGAGAGCCAGGCGCGGCGCTTGGCGAGCGGCCCCAGGGGGGACCCGGTTCTGGGATCAGGACGCACTCGTACTCCTTCAACAACCTGATCGAGGAATGCAAGCCTGTTCGGCTTGTTTCAGGTCATCGGACCGTCGTCACGACGGCTTGAGCGTCCTGAGGAGCAATCAACTCCACGGCCTACGGGTGCCGTCGAATGGGCGCGTACGCGGGAGCGAACCTGGTTTCGCCGTCCGGCGCGCCGTGGGGGAGGGGCGGGGACCCGTCCGTAGGGCCCCCGGTCCTCCCGGCCCCCCGGTACCCCCCCGGTCACCCGGTCCCTCGGCCCCCGGGCCCGGCAGCGGCCCGCCCCCGCTCCGTACCCTGGACGGACGGAGCGGGGGCGTTCGGCCTCGGCGACGGGCCGGTCGTCAGCGGACGCGGGAGCGGGACTCCATCGCCCCGCGGGCCGCGTGCTCGTCCTCGTACACCTCGCACATGTGCCGGCCGTCCGGCGTCGCCGTGTGCTCGACCTCCCAGAGGCTGACCTCGCTGCCGTCGAGCAGCAGGAACTGGTGCTCGTAGAGGGTGAAGCCGGCGTCCCGGCCGCCCTCCACCGCGCAGTGGCGTCCGAAGGCCTGCGTGATGTGGTGCGCGAAGGCCAGCCGGAGCCGGCGGGCCGTCCGCTCACCCGGCCGGTCCGCGTTCTCCGCGCGGCGCAGGACGCGGCGCGCGTGGTCGGCGGAGTTGTCCGGCACGTACATCCGGGGCTGGGCGGGTATCGGGCGGGCGAGCAGGGCGCTCAGCGGTTCCAGGTCGTCGTCCTCGTCGAGGACGCGGCCGTCGGAGCGCTCCGCCGTCCAGCCCTGCAGCGGCCCGGTCGGGAGACGGGAGGCGGCGAGCCGCGCCTCCGACTCCTCCGTGTACAGCTCGTGCTGCAGGGCGCCGTCCCGGCCGGCGTTGTGCACGAGCTCCCAGAGACTGAGCGCGCTGCCGTCGGCGAGCAGATAGGTGTGGCGGTGGGTCGTGCGGTGCAACGACGCGCTGTGGTGCGAGGAGTGCAGCGCGCTGGAGTGGGCGAGCGCCGTGCCGAGGCGCTCGACGGTCGAGTCGGGCAGGTCGAAGGAGTTGAGCGCCCGGCCGAGGAGCCGCTCAAGGTGCGTCTCGGTCGTCTCGTACGGATCGTGAGGATCCTGCGGATCGTTCAAGAGGGTCTCCAGGCCGTCGCCGCATGTCACTTGGTGCTTGCTTAACGTAGTCCCTGGGTCTGACATCGTGTCCGGGGTTCCGGCAAAACGAAGGGCCCTCTCGGGAAGTTCCCGCGAATTCTCCCCAACTCCCGTCCCCTTACCGGGAGTACGCGCCTGCCTCCGGTCCGTACAGCTCACCGTACGAGGGGAAGTCGCCGCCCGGACCGCGCAGGCCGCCCGGGGCCGCCAGGACCGCGCGGACGATCGCCCGGGTCACCAGGTCCGCGCCCGTCGCCAGGATCTCGTTCAGGGCGAGCGGGCCCGGCTCCTCCGGCAGCTCCCGCGCCCCGGTGGCGAGGGCGAAGACCGTGTCCCCGTCGTTCATCAGGTGCACCGGCCGCACCGCGCGCGCGATGCCGTCGTGCGCCGTGCCCGCGACCTTCCGCGCCTGGGCCCGGGTCAGCGCCGCGTCCGTCGCGACCACGGCGAGCGTGGTGTTCAGCGGGGGAGGGGCGGACGCCTTCCGGGCCTCCGCCAGCCGCCGCAGGGCCGCCTCGTGGACCGCCGGGTCCGGGAAGGCGGGCCGGCCGGGCTCGAAGTAGCTGCCGTACGGGACGCCCGTCGACGGGTCGACGGGCGAACCCACCGCGTTCACCACGACCAGCGCGCCGACCGTGATCCCCGACTCCAGGACGGTGCTCGCCGTCCCCACCCCGCCTCGCAGACCGCCGGCCACGGCTCCCGTGCCCGCGCCGACCGCGCCCGTCTCCACGCGCGCGTGGTCCCCGCTCGCGGCGGCCGCCTCCACCGCCGCGCGACCCGTCGTCGCGTCCGGGCGGGCCGTGAAGTCGCCGCCCCGGCCCAGGTCGAAGACGCACGCGGCGGGCACCACCGGCACCACGTGGGACGGATCGGGGCCCACCCGCACGCCCCGGTTCCGCTCCGCCAGCCAGGCCATCACCCCGGCGGCCGCCTCCAGGCCGTACGCGCTGCCGCCCGTCAGGACGACCGCGTCGATCCGCTGGACCACGTTCCGCGGGTCCAGGGCGTCCGTCTCCCGCGTGCCCGGCCCGCCGCCCCGGACGTCCACGGCGGCCACGACCCCGCCCTCCGGGGCCAGGACCACCGTGGTCCCGCTCAGCGCCCCGGGGCCGCCCACGCGCGCGTGGCCCACGCGCAGCCCGCTCACGTCGGTGATCCCGTCCTGCCCGTCCGTCTCCTCGGGGAGTGTCATGTCCCCTGCCTACCACGGCGCTTGGCTCAGCGCTTGGGGCCGAGGTACGTGCCGCCCGAGGCGTCGAGCACGGTGCCGGTGATCCAGCGGCCGTCCTCCGAGGCCAGGAAGGCCACCGGGTCGGCGATGTCCTCCGGCTGCCCGACCCACGGCAGCGCCTGACCGCCGATCAGCATGCTCTCCAGCTGCGGCATCGCCGCCATGGCGGCGGTGAGGCCGGCGGTCTGCGTCGGGCCGGGGGCGACCGTGTTGACGGTGATCCGGCGCTCCCCGACCACGTTGGCGAGCGTGCGCGTGAAGGTCTCCATCGCCCCCTTCGTCATCGCGTACGCCAACTCGTCGGCGAGGGCGATCCGGGTGACGGCCGAACCGATGTTGATGATCCGCCCGCCGTCGCGCAGCATCGGCAGCAGCCCCTGCACGAGGAAGTACGGCGCCCGGACATTGACCGCGAAGACGTGGTCGAACCGGTCCGGCGTCTCGTCCGCGAGGTGGCCGCCCGAGGTGGTCGCGGCGGCGTTGTTGACCAGGACGTCGAGCGCGGCCTCCCCGGTGTGGGCGGTGAGCCCGGCCCGGACGCCCTCGACCAGGGCGAGCACCCCGTCGTGCGCGGCCAGATCGGCGCCGACGGAGAAGGCCCGGCCGCCGTCCCGGACGATCAGGTTCACGGTCTCCTGCGCGGCGGCGGCGTCCTGTCCGTAGTGCACGGCGACGAGCATCCCGTCGGCGGCGAGCCGGCGGGCGATCGCCCGCCCGATTCCCCGGGAGGAGCCGGTGACGAGGGTGGTGCGGGTGGCGGTGGTGGCGGTGGTGGTGTGCTGCTGCACGGCGATCTCCTTGGGTTTCCCTTGCGGTCCGGGGCGTTTCCCGGGGCACGGAAGGAACACTCACGCCCCGCGCTGACAACCCGCTGACAGCCCCTTGACGCCCCCTGACAGCCCCCTGCGGGCCGGGCCGCCACCCGCAGGCGCGACGCCCGCCCACGCGCCCCGTTGCGGGCAGTCGCCCCACCGACACGGGGCCCACACCCCGCGCCTCGTCGTGGGCACGTACCCGCGGGGCGGCGCCCACCCCCGTCGTGGACGCCCGGCCCTCCTGTCGCGGGCGCGCGCCCACAGGGGCGGCGCCCCTGCCCACCCCCGTTGCGGGTGTGTCCGCGGGAGCGGTGCCCACCCCCGCGCCCCGTTGCGGGCTGCGTCCTCCGGGCGGCGCCCCGCCGCCCCCGTTGTGGGCAGTCGTTCCGCTGGGGCGGAACGGGTGGGCACAACGGACCCGCGCCCTGCCGGCGCCCGAGGCTCCTGTGCCTGGACCCGC